>JAYSZD010000647.1:0-1438 GCA_043738185.1 Hymenobacter sp.
CGCAGCTTCTGGGAGCGGGGCTACTTTGAGGTGCGCAAGGACCTGAAAGGCCGCTACCCCCGCCACCCGTGGCCCGATAAGCCAATGGAGCACATCCCCACCAGACTCACCAAAAAGCGGCTGGGGCAGTAGCCGGTTTTCGTTACTCGCTGCTGGCCAATGTTATCATTTCTCAAAAACCAGAAATTAGCGAGGTAACAATTACGTAATATTGGCTGATAAGTGCGTAATTGAGGTATGAAACACCTCTTCGCGCTATTGGTACTGGCTTTGTGGGCGGGGCCGACCCATGCCCAGAGCGGCGGGGCGCCCGTGGGTTGGCTGAAGCTCAGCGCTGACTTGCCGTTGCGCGGCCGTTGGAGCATGTATTCGGAGGTAGAAACGCGCCAAAGCAGCGCCCAGCTCACGGCCCAACAGCTCGGCCGCCTGGGTTTCCGCCTGAATGTTTCGCCTAATTTCAGCCTCACCACCGGCTACGTGCTGGCGGCCAACGAATTTGCTGCCAGCGGCGATAACACCTCTACGCCCGAACACCGCTTCTACCAGGAAGTAGCGCTGAACGACGCCACCGGCGCCCTACGCGCCGGCCACCGCCTGCGGGCCGAAGGGCGGTGGCTGCGCGCCACGCCGGAAACAGCCTTCCGGTTTGCGCCGCGCCTGCGCTACCAGCTGCGGCTGGTGGTGCCGTTGCGGGCCGGCGGGTTGCTGCCGGTGGGCGGTGTGTTTTTGGTGGCGGGCAACGAGCTATTTGCCAGCCTGGGCCGGCGCGAAGGGCGAAGCTTTTTGGAGGAAAACCGCGCCAGCGCCGGCCTGGGCTACCGTGTAGGCCGCCGCACCACCGTGGAAATGGCCTACCTGCACCAAACCCAGGCGGCCGGTATGGCCGGCGCTTCCCTGGCCCGCAACGCCGTGCAGCTGAGCGTGGCCGTGACCACCCCAACCCGCGGCGCGCTGGTGCTGCGGTAGCCCCACCAAATGGCCACGCGAACCAAGCAAAATATGCATTGCGGGCTGGATTTCCGCGACGTAATTTCGTAGAAGAAAGCAGCCAAAAAGTCTCTGACATGCAGCATTTAACCTCCGATTCTCCCGTTATAGCCGGTGACCGGCTTACTCCTGGCTGGCTCAAGATTTTTTGGCTTTACCTGATGCTGGCCCCAGCCCTGGTATGGGGCTGGGCGAGCTTGTCAGGGCCACTTAGCCTGGCTTCGGCGCTGATTACGGTGGTCACGGTAGGGTTTGGGCATTCCATTGGTTTGCACCGGGGCATTATTCACCGCTCGTACCGCTGCGCGCGGTTCACGCGGGGGGTGCTGGCTTATTTGTTCGTGCACACGGGTCTGGGTGGGCCACTGGGCTGGGTGCGGGTGCACTATTTCCGCGACTACTGGCAGAACCGCACCGACTGCCCGGCCTACTTTCGGTACGACCATTCCAT
>JAYSZD010000648.1:0-3493 GCA_043738185.1 Hymenobacter sp.
GACAGGTTCAGCTGTTGGGCTAAGTCCTTGATGGAGGTCTGGTGCTTTTTCGGGGGCATAATTCACTGCAATAAGCGCAAGCCAAGCTTGCTGAAGCCGAAGCTGCAAGTAAAGCCCAAAATGCCCCGAAACCGTCCCGCAGCGGATATTTATTAATTTTCGACCCCGAATCTAGTTAGTCGGCAGCAGCAATTTTAGATGGGCCAGATGGTGTTGGCCGTGCCAGGCGTATTGGGCCAGGGCCTGGTCCAGTGTAAAATCGCGCCGGGTACCGGGGTGGTAAAACGTGCGCTGCCACTGCATCGGGCTCAGGTGGTGCAGCAGCGTAACCCACCGCGTGTGTAGGGCCTCCAGCAGCGCCAGCGAGACCGTGATGGGCGTGGCGACCACGTCGGGCAGCTCGGCCCAGGCTTGCTCGTCGTAGGGCCGCACGGTGGGGTTTTCTTCCGTCAGGGCCAGGCGAAAGCGGAAGTAGCAGTTCATGTGCGAGTCGGCTACGTGGTGAATTACCTGCCGTCCGTTCCAGCCGTCGGGCCGGTACGGGCGTTCCAGGCCCTCGCCGCCCACTGCTTTGGCCGTGGCCAGCAACTGTGCGGGCAGCTCGGCTATCTGTTGAATCAACGCCGTGCGTTCGGCAGGAGCGAGGGGGCCATCGGGGAGCTGCGCGTGGCCCATGGGGTAGCTGAGGGACTCGTCAAAAAAAGTATTCATAATAAAAAAAGAAAGCAAAACGCCACCCCGAAACGAGATGGCGCTGATAATAAGCAGGAATTCAGAAAAGGATTAGAACGACATAAAATCCGTTTCAAATCGCTAAAATCTGTGGTCTTAGCCGTTGCGTTTGTTCAGCTCGTCGCGGATTTTGGCGGCTTTCTCGTAGTCCTCTTTTTCGAGGGCCTGGGCCAGCATTTTGGTTAGCTCGTCCAACGAAACCTGACCGCTGGGGTCGCGCGGCTCGGGCTGCGACTTGCTGGGTCGGGGGGTGTCCGTGTCGATGTCGTCCTCGTCCTCGTCTTCGTCGTCCGGGTCGCTTTCGCCCTCGTCGAGGTCCGAGAGAATGATGCCTGCCTCGCTAAGCACGGTCTCAACGGTGAAAATGGGCACGCCGAAACGCAGGCCGATGGCAATGGCATCGGAGGGCCGGGCGTCAATATCGAACGTGGTGGCGCCATCGGAGCACACGATGCGCGAATAGAATACGCCTTCCTTCAAATCAGAAATCACCACTTCCAGAATTACCACGTGCACGTGCTCGGCAAATGATTTGAACAAGTCGTGGGTGAGCGGGCGGTTGGGGCTGATTTTCTCGATTTGAATGGCGATGCTTTGCGCCTCGAACATGCCGATGATGATGGGCAGGCGGCGGTTGCCACCTTGCTCGCCCAAAATCAGCGCAAAGGAGCCAGACTGCGACTGGCTGGACGAAAGGCCCAGGATTTCAAGCTGGATTTTTTTCAAGGGACTAGGGAAAGTGGGGTCTTGGGAACTTAGAAAACAAGTACGGCGCCGGGGAGAAGCTGGATGGATGTGCAAATAAAGAAAAGTCCGGCCACCTCCCGCCACAAAGGCGCCCGCCCTGCCGCGCCGAAAAAGAATTCGGGGACTTGAGCACCCGGGTTTCTTACGAAATCCAAGCATCCAAGTCCCCAAATAATCGAAAAAAAACTTAACCCAGCGCCTTTACGGCAGCGGTGAGCTTGGGCAGCACGTCAAAAACGTCGCCCACGATGCCGTAATCCGCAGCTTTGAAGAAAGGTGCTTCGGGGTCTTTGTTGATGACTACAATCACTTTGCTGCTGTTCACGCCGGCCAGGTGCTGAATAGCGCCCGAAATGCCGCAGGCAATGTACAGGTTCGGCGAAACCGTAATGCCGGTCTGGCCCACGTGCTCGTGGTGAGGGCGCCAGTCCACGTCCGACACCGGCTTCGAGCAGGCCGTAGCCGCGCCCAACGCCTGTGCCAGCTCCTCAATCAGGCCCCAGTTCTCCGGGCCCTTCATGCCGCGGCCGCCGGAAACCACCAGGTCGGCCTCGGGCAACAAAATACCGCCGGCCTGGTCCTGCATGATAACCTGCGAAGGAGCATCGGCAAAGTCGGCATCCGAAAGCTGGGCCGAGAAGCTGGCCACTTCGGCCGTTTTGCCGGCTTCGTGCTTGGCTTCGGTCGAGTTCTTTTTAACGGCAATTATCTTGCGGTCGCCGCTCAACACCACGTCCGAAAACGCCTTGCCCGAAAACGCCCCGCGCCGCACCACAAACTGGTCGCCGTCGAGCTTAGGCAGCTCCACTACGTTGGTCGCCAGGCTGGCTTTCAGCCGCACCGACAGGCGCGAGCCCACCGCCGCGCCAATGTTGGAATTAGCCAGAATGATGATTTTGGCCTGCTCCTGCTCGGCCGCCGTAGCGATGAGCTTGGTGTAGGCATTATTGACGAAATCCTTCAGGCGGGGCTCAGCATCATAGAGCACTTTGGTAATGCCTTGCTCGCCCAGCGCGGCCAGATTGGCCGCGGTGGCTTCGCCCACGGCAATGGCCGTGGCAGTGGTGCCCAACATGGCCGCCACTTCCGCGCCGTACGAAGCGACTTCCAGGGAAGACTTTTTCACTTCGCCCTCGGCGCACTCAACTACAATTAATACAGACATTTCTTTTGAGTTATAAGTTAAAAGTTGTGAGTTATGAGTTGGCGGTCAGAGTTCGGGTTGGCTTATTCCAACTAATAACTCATACCTTTTAACTCATAACTCCCTCTAAATGACTTTTGCTTCGTTGCGCAGGAGCTTAATGAGGTCGCCGGCGGTTTCGGCCGGAATCAGCTTCACGCCCTGCTTTTTGGGCGGCAAGGCAAACTCAGTAACCTGGGTGCGGGGCGCTTCGCCCACGGCTTCAACTACTTTCAGGGGCTTGGTGCGGGCCGTCATAATGCCGCGCATGTTGGGGATGCGGGGCTCGCACATGGGCTGCTGGCAGGAGGCCACAAACGGCGTGTTCACGCTCACAATCTCCTTGCCGCCTTCGATTTCGCGCTCCAGCGTGGCGGTGCTGCCGCTCAGGTCGAGCTTCATGGCCGGGGCCACCGTCGGGATGCCGAGCATTTCGCCCACCATGCCGTGCACTTGGAAGCCGTTGTAGTCGATGCTTTCTTTGCCCATCAAAATCACGTCGTAGGTGCCTTCTTTGGCTACGGCAGCAATCTGCTCGGCCACAAAAAAGGCGTCTTTGGGGGCGGCGTTCACGCGAATAGCGTCGTCGGCACCAATGGCCAGGGCCTTGCGGATGTTGGGCTCAGTGTCGGCTTCGCCCACGTTGAGCACCGTGACGGTGCCGCCGCCGGCTTCTTTCAGCTCGATGGCGCGGGTGAGGGCGTACTCATCCCAGGGGTTAATCACGAATTGCACACCGGCCTTGTTGAACTCCTTGTTATCGGGCGTGAAGGTGATTTTGGTGGTCGTGTCGGGCACGTTGGAAATACAAACCAGAAACTTCATCTAAAC
>JAYSZD010000649.1:0-9112 GCA_043738185.1 Hymenobacter sp.
AAGCCCAGCGCCTCGACGAGCCCCAGGCCTACCTCGCCGGCTCCGACCTCGACCCCCGCACCGTCGACATGGCCGCCGCCAACATCACCGCCGCCGGCCTGGAGGACTTCATCAAGCTCTCCGTGCGCGACGTGAAGGACGCCGTGGCTCCCGCTAAGGAGGAGCCGGGCATCGTGATTACAAACCCGCCCTACGGCGAGCGCATCGGGGAGGAAACTGAAATGGCCGCGCTCTATAAAACCATCGGCGATTCGTTGAAATCGAATTTCCAGGGCTACAACGCCTTTGTATTCACCGGTAATCTGGAAGCAGCGAAGAACATCGGGCTGAAGCCGGCGCGGCGCGTGCCGCTGTTTAATGGGCCGATTGATTGCCGGCTGCTGAAGTATGAGCTGTACCGGGGCTCACGGCGGACACCGGGCGCGACCTCACCCCCCGACCCCCTCTTCAAAAAAGAGGGGGAGCCAGACGATTTGTAGGACAAGGCTACGCGACGATAAAAAAAGTACGATTGGCTCCCCCTCTTTTTTGGAGAGGGGGTCGGGGGGTGAGGTCGCGCCCGACGGTGCTACCTTCCTTGCATGGAAGACCCGCCCAAACTCAGTGGCCCGCAGGAACACATCTACACCACTGACCGGCTTACCTGGGAAAAGCGACTAAAAACCTACGCTCGCGAAAACCGCAAAGCTCCTACGCCCGCCGAAAACCTGCTTTGGCAAAACTTGCGCGGCTCGAAGCAGGGCCTGAAATTTCGCCGTCAGCATGCCATTGGATTCTTTATTGTCGATTTCATCTGCGTCGCCTCCAAGCTAATTATTGAGCTCGACGGCGAAATTCACGCCACCCCCGAGCAGGCCGAATACGACACGGGCCGTACCTTCACTCTAACGGAATTAGGCTACCGCGAACTGCGTTTCACCAACCAGCAAGTGCTAACCAGCTTAGACGAAGTCTTAGCCACCATAGCCAAGTTCCTGAAAGCAAACTACCCAGACTCATCGTCTGGCTCCCCCTCTTTTTTGGAGAGGGGGCCGGGGGGTGAGGTTACCCGCTCAAACATGCCCGAACTAGCCCCCGCCCCGCAACTGCAAGCCGCCCGCCAGGCCCTGAAACGGTACTACGGCTACGACAATTTCCGCCCCATGCAGGGCGATATTATTCAGCACATTCTGGGCGGCAAGGATACGGTGGTGCTCATGCCCACCGGCGGCGGCAAGTCGGTCTGTTTCCAGATTCCGGCCGTGGTGAGCGAAGGCACCTGCGTGGTGGTTTCGCCGCTGATTGCGTTGATGAAGGACCAGGTGGAAGCCCTGAAAGCTAACGGCATCGCGGCGGCCTACATCAACAGCAGCGTGGGCCAGAACGAGGCCAACGACATTGCCCGCGCCGCCACCGGCGGCTACCTCAAGCTGCTCTACGTGAGCCCCGAGAAGCTGCTGAGCGACGGGTTTATGCAGTTTCTGAATCGGGTCAATATCAGCCTGTTCGCCATCGATGAGGCGCACTGTATTTCGAGCTGGGGCCACGATTTCCGGCCCGAGTACACCAAGCTGGGAACCTTGCGCACGCACTTTCCCCAAACTCCCATCATCGCTCTCACGGCTACGGCCGACCGCCTCACCAAGCGCGACATCATCACCCAGCTCAACCTGCGCGAGCCCAAGGTGTTCCTCTCCAGCTTTGACCGGCCCAACATCAACCTTAACGTGCGGCCGGGTCAGGACCGGGTGGGCTCGGTCATCGACTACATCGGTCGGCACCCGCAGGACCCCGGCATCATCTACTGCCTCTCGCGCAAAACCTGCGAAACCATTTCGGGCAAGCTCGTGGCCAAGGGCATCAAGGCCGCCCACTACCACGCCGGCCTCACGCCCTTGCAGCGCAGCAAAGCCCAGGAGGCGTTTTTGCAGGATGATATTCAGGTGATTGTGGCCACCATTGCCTTCGGTATGGGCATCGACAAGAGCAACGTGCGCTGGGTGATGCACTACAATCTGCCCAAAAACATCGAAGGCTACTACCAGGAAATTGGGCGCGCCGGGCGCGACGGCGCGCCATCAACGGCCATCTTATTCTACAGCTTCGCCGACGTGATGCAGATGCGCGAGATGGTGACCAAGGATGTGCCCGCCCGCCAGGCCCAGCTCAACACCGCCAAGCTGGAACGCATGCAGCAGTTTGCCGAAGCCGCCAGCTGCCGCCGCAAAATTCTCCTCAACTACTTCTCCGAAACCCTGCCCCAGGACTGCGGCAACTGCGATATTTGCCGCAACCCGCCCACGACCTTTGACGGCACGCTCATTGCCCAAAAAGCCCTGTCGGCCGTGTTCCGCAGCCGCGAGCGGGTGGCCATTAACCTGCTGATTGACATCCTGCGCGGCATGCGTAACCAAGCCGTGCTGCAAGGCGGCTACGACCAGATAAAAACCTACGGCGCGGGCTCCGATTTGCCCTACCTCGACTGGTACAGCTACGTGCATCAGATGCTCAACGACGGCTTGTTCTACATTGCTTACGAGGAAGGCTACGCCCTGAAAATCACCGAGCGCGGCCATCAGGTGCTGAAGGGCGAGCTCGCCCTGCCGCTCAAGAAATTTCAGCCCAGCGAGAAGGCCGAAAAGCCCACCCGCGCCGGCAAAAAAGCCGCCAATGCCGCTGCTGCCGCCGCCTTCGGCACCCCCGAAGCGCAGCTGTTCGACAAGCTGCGCAAGCTCCGCAAGCAGATTGCCGACGAACAGGGCGTGCCGCCCTACGTGGTGTTCTCCGATGCCACGCTGCAGGAAATGGCCGCCGAGCGGCCCGTCAACCGCGTGGGCATGCTGGGCATTTCGGGTGTGGGCATGAAGAAATTCGAAACCTACGGCGAGTCCTTCATCCGCCTTATTCTGGAAGATGGCGGCGGCGCTATTCCCGCCGACTCCGACAACATGTTCAGCGAGCCGCGCCCGCGCGTGGCCGTGGCCGAAAAGCCCGTGAGTGACTCCGAGGACGCCACCATCCAGTTCCACCAGATGGGCCTCACCCCGGAGGATATTTCCGAACGCCGCGGCCTGGCCCTGAGCACCGTGAAAACCCACCTCTACAATGCCTACGCCAAGGGCCGCGAGCTGTGTATCCACGACTTCACCACCGACGCCGAGCTCGCTGAAATTTTCACCGCCCGCGCCCAGCTCGGCGGCGACCCCACGCTGCGCGACCTCTTCGACCACCTGCGCGAGAAGTACGACTATTTCCAGCTGCGCATGGCCGCGCTCTACCATAAGCGCCTGCGCGGGCAGTAAAATTGAGGTAGCTGGTAGATTCAGTTTAGCAACTCCTCGCCTTTGAATGGTATGAAATGCCTGATACTATCCGTATTAAACCTGTTTTCGCTGGCTGTCTGCGCGCAAAATTCTCAGTTCACGGTGCGGGAGCTTTCACTGCCGGCAGAAATTAAATTTTACGATAACCAGTTTTCCGGACTCTACCTAAGCGGTGCGAGCTTGCTGCTGCTTTCCGAAAGCCGGCTGCAGGACAAGGCGCCCGCCAAGCTCTATCAGATAGCCACTGCTGACCTGGACCGCAAGCTAATCGACACGGCTTATGTTCTGCCCTTCAGAAAGTTGCCCATCTATAATCTCAATATTATTCGGGAGAAAATGACGGCTGCCGGCCAAAGCTACGAAGGGCTCGAAGCCGTGGTGGTGGACCAGAACACGGTCTATTTCTCCGTGGAAACCGCCACGCCTTCCACCAACTGCTGCCTGCTGAAGGGCAGCCTGCGCGACACGGCGGTGGTGCTGGACCCCGATTTTTTGGTGCCCCTGCCCAAGCCGGTGGCGGCCGATGGCGCCCACATCTACAATGCCGGCTTCGAGGCACTGGCACTAAGCAACAATCGCATTCTCGCTTTCTTTGAGTACAACTATTTCCCCAGTGCCAATAGCGTGTATGAATTTGATAGTCAGGTGCTGCTCGGTAAAACGCCTCTCAGTAAAGTATCAATAGCCAAGGTTCCTTTCCGAATTACCGACATCACGCCCACGGGCAAAAACCATTTCACGGCCGTTAACTATTTTTTCAAGGGCGGGGGCGCCGACTCTATCTACCGCGCGCCCGCCCGGGAAGTGGCCAGTGCTGCACTCGTCAAAGACAAGTCGGGGTACAAGAACTACTGCCGCCTGATTGACCTGGAGCTAACGGATAACGGGTTAATATGGCAGTCGCTGTGGGATTTTCCGGCCCGCTACATGGGCTACAATTGGGAAGGACTGGTCGCCTATAAGCAGGGCTACTTCGTGATAAACGACAAATACACCCCCAAGCGTCCTTATCAAACCACGCTACTCTACCTGCAGAAAACGGGGGAGCAGTAGCACGCCGGCCGGAATAATTCCTGGAAAAAGAACGAATAACGCGTCGAAATGCAAATAGCTCTGCGCTAAAGCAGTGGGCATAAAATTATTAGCTAAATGAATTAGTAACTTTGCGCTTGCGTTGCTAACTTCACCAGCCGAATCTGCGTTGAACCAAACGCTATTCCCGACTGCTGCTTCTCCCGATGATTAATACCAACCTTAAATTCTGCCGGCGTGAGCTTGCCCTTACGCAGGCCCAGATGGCCGAAAAGCTCGGCATCAAACGCTCGTTGGTGGGCGCCTACGAAGAGGGCCGCGCCGAGCCCCGCCTTGCTACGCTCGTTAATATGTCCCGGCTCTTCGGCATCACGCTCGACCAGCTGGTGACCACCGACTTCAGCAAGCGCAAAAACGCCAAGGCCATTGGCAGCATGCGTGCGCAGGAGGCGGCCGCGGCCGATGCTCCGGCCGACGACGACACCGAACCGCCCACCACGCCCGCCGGCGGCAAGCTTCGCGTGCTGGCCTTCACCGTGGACAAGGACCAGAACGAGAACATCGAGTTGGTGCCTCAGAAAGCTGCCGCTGGCTACCTCAATGGCTACGCCGACCGCGAATACCTGGAAGTGCTGCCCAAGTTCCGCCTGCCCATGCTCTCGCAAACGGGCACTTACCGGGCCTTCGAAATTGCCGGCGATTCCATGCTGCCCATAGCCAGCGGCACCGTCATCGTGGGTCGCTATGTGGAGGATTGGGCCACTGTGAAAGATGGCACGCCCTGCGTGGTGGTGAGCAGCAAAGACGGCATCGTGTTCAAGCGCGTGTTCAACAAAGTGCGCTCCGGCGGCATGCTGGTGCTGCATTCCGATAACCCCCACTTCTCGCCCTACGACATTAACGTGGACGATGTGCTCGAAATCTGGGAAGCCAAAAGCTACATCAGCAGCACGTTCCCCATCGCGGAGCTTTCGCTGGAGCGCGTGGCCAGCCTCGTGCTCGACTTGCAGCAGCAAGTAGCGCTTCTGAGAAAAGCGTAGCGCGCCGCCGGGCAAATTGCCCACCGTGCCCGGCCAGGGCCCTGTTTTTATGAAGCCCTTCCGCAGTAGCGGAAGGGCTTTCCTTTTGGGGTTTCATTAACTAAGGCGCGCACAACCGCGTATGCGAAGCACGACCATCTTTTTGCTCTCGCTTTATGCTCAAATATATTTCCTCCGCCGACCGTCACCACGCTGCTCCGGCTTCCTGGCTTAGCAGCTATTTCCTGTTTTCGTTCGCCGATTATCTGGACCGCGACAACATGCATTTTGGCCCGCTGCGGGTTTTCAACGACGACAGCGTGGCCGCGCAGTCGGGTTTTCCGCAGCATCCGCATTCGGAAATGGAGATTGTGACGCTGGTGCTCGAAGGGGAGGTGAGCCACGAGGATACCATGGGCAACAAAACCACCATCACGGCGGGCGAGGTGCAGCGCATGACGGCCGGTACCGGCATGGCGCACTCCGAATTCAATCGTCAGGACGAGGCCCTGCATCTTTATCAGCTGTGGTTCATTCCGGGCCAGAAAGGCCTGGCCCCTAGCTACGAGCAGAAGGACATTGGTTTCACCAGCGGCAACAAAAACAAGCTGGTGCCCCTGGCCACGGGCCAAAAAGTACTCGAAGACGTGGTGTACATGAATTCGAACAGCACCATTTACTGGTCGAATCTGGACGAGGATAACGAGATAGAATTTAAGACTTTTCCCATTCGCCTCACCTTCATATACGTGAAGGAAGGCTCGATTTTCGTGAACGGTACCGAGCTTGGCCCCAACAACCAGGCCCGCATGACCAACGACGACGTGGTGCACATCCGCGCCATCAAAGACTCCCAGTTCATCATGATTGACCTGCCTTCGGCCGAATCAAATTATTAAATCAGCCAGATTGAGACGAACGCAAAAAAGCCGGGCAATGCTCGGCTTTTTTGCGTTTTGGTCCACTGAACTGAATATTTTCCCAACTTTATTACTTGGCTAATTGATTCCTGATGAGATATAAATGTAATGGCTAACAACTTTTTGCTAACAGCTAATAGTTGTAGGATATGCCCGCCGAATAGCCAGTTGATTTGCCAATGTTGCGCCCCGCAACGTAAGTATTAGCGCCTAGTACTACGCCAAAGCCTTGGGCAAGAGGACGGTAGAAGCTGGCCCCCAAACGGATGAAATTGACACGGGTGGACGGAAAGAAACCGCTGAATCCATCCTGTGCGATATCAGTGCCGCCGTTTGATTCCTGAAACGAAGCGAAGCCTTCAAGGTAGGTTTTGGGACCGGCATAGCCGATTTTGGCTTCGCCGACTAAGGCGTTGGGTACTTGGCCGCTGCGCAGGCTGTAGCCTACCTGGCCGGTGGCGAACAAGCCGGAGCTGGTTTTGAGGTGGGCAATGCCCGAAGCCGAGTATTTGGTGGCGCGGTTGCCGATGGCGATGATGTAGCCCAACCCGGTGCTGGTTTGGTAGTCGCTCACCGGCGTGCTGATGGCCACGGTGCCCAGTATATCGAGCACGCTGCTGCCAATCTCGCGGCTGTAGGTTTTGAACTTGAGCAGGCCGGTGAGGTCCTGCAGCCCTTGGCGGACGTTGGTGTAGCCGGCCGTCGGAAACAGCGCGTTCAGGTCGCCGATGACCGCGCCAGGCGCCCGCCCCTTCGATTGGATATAGGGCAGACTGACAATGGCGTCAATCTTGTCGGTCAGGCCGTATGTGCCGTACAGGTTGAGGGAATTGACGCGCACTTCCTGAAAAACCGGCACCCCCTGGACTTTTTCGGGCGCCAAATAAACGGTTTCGTAGCGTTCGGTAGTGCCGGATACCACCACCGAGCCGTGGCCTTTGCCGGCCATAAATCCGCTCACCAGGCTTTGCGCCTGCGTCGTAGAAGCCGTGCCTGCCAGCAGGAGCGTGCCAAGGAAAAGCGTAGAAAGATTGCGCATAAATCTTAACTTTAATGAAATAATTAATTTTAATGCAGGCGCTGGAGAGAGCAAGAGTTCATGGTTATTCCGGCGGGTATTAAAGCTGCAATCTACGGGGTTGTTTGAGCCGCTGGATTTACCTTAGCGCAATCCAAGCCGATTCCAAGTGCGTTTATAGTCAGTGCTTTGGGTTAAGCGCATTAATTAACTCGGCGAACTCCATTATTTACACGATGAAAAATAAATACACTACATCCGGAGCCCTTTTGTTTAGCTTATTACTGCTGAGCAGCTGCGAAAAAAAAGAGGACGTAGCTCCTTCCATTACCAATATTGCCATTACCAATCCAGACTTCCAAACCCTGGAGGACGCCGCCGTGCGCGGTGGTGTGGCCGGGTTGCTGGGCAATAAAAATCCAGATGACCCGCAGGGAAATTTTACCGTATTTGCGCCCACTAACGCGGCCTTTGCCCGCCTGGGATTGCGCACCGCACAGGACCTGACGGCTCTGCAACAGCCTTTTCTGCGCAATACCTTGTTCTACCACGTATTCAGCGGTAGTCTGGCGGGCAATGACCTCACGTCGGGCAGTACCTCGCCCTCTGCGCTGGGGCCGCGGCGCCGCATCATTCAGCGGGCCGATGGCAGCAAGTATGTCAACGGCTCCAAAATTCTGGGTACCGATGTGCGTGCCGCCAACGGGCTGATTCATCCCATCGACAAAGTACTGCTGGCCACCAACGCCGACGTCCTGACTTCAGCTCTGGAATTGCAACGCGGGAACGTCTTCGTGAAGCCTGAGCTTACATTCTTGGTTGAAGCCGTGGTGTACTGCAACCTGACCGCGGCGCTGACTGGCACCGCTAACACCCCCAAGCTCACCGTTTTTGCGCCCACCGACCAGGCTTTCAAGGACTTGGGCGAAATCCTGGGCGTGCCCCTGACCCAGCCCAGCGACATCCGCAAGCTCCCCGTTGCCACTGTGACGGCCGTGCTGCTCAACCACGTAGTGGGAGGTACTCAGGGTGGAAAATTCACGCCCGAGCTTCCCGAAAATTCCTCCATTGCGTCGGTCGGCGGGGCGCCGGTAGCGCTAGGTGCGTTCAACGACGGCGTACTCACGGTGAAAGGCAGCGGCAATGGTGCCAACGTGGCCAACATGGTGATTCCAGATGTGCAGTGCCTCAACGGAGTCGTTCATGTGATTGACCGGGTGCTACTTCCCCAGCAATAGAAGATGTTGTTAGGGAAGTGCCGAATTTTGAGAATATTTTTAGGCTAAACAATTAGGTAACTCTCCGCATTGGTGTGGTGAGGTAAATGCAAATAAATATACCGCATTAAGCGGCAGTTAGTAAGGCTGCAAATAGGTGGATTTCGGTTGCTACTATAACGGATTCACCTATTTGCTTTCATCTTACCACTTATCAGATTAATTATGCGATATCCGAGCTTGCGCCTAACTATTTATTGGGCATTATTGATTTGGCTGCTGCCCGGCCGGGTGCTGGGCCAGCCGGCTCGCCCGGCGGTTTCGGCCTTGGCTGGCATCTGGAAAGGTCCGTTGGCCATTCCGGGTGGAAGCGTGCCCATTCAGATTGTAATCAGTCAACCTACGCCCGGCAAGCTTACTGCCGATTTGGACCTGCCCGCCAAGCGCCTGAACCGGCTGCCCATGACGCTCACATTCCGGGGCGATACATTGGTTTTTTTCGCGCCGCTAGCCGAGTCCCGGTTCGTGTGCGTGGCCAGCGCCGATGGCAAGCGACTAAGCGGTATGTGGTCGCAGCCCGGCCTGCGCGTGCCGCTCACGCTGA
>JAYSZD010000650.1:0-9096 GCA_043738185.1 Hymenobacter sp.
GGGCACAACCTGTAAACAGAACACCCGCGGCCAAACCGGTACTAATAAGGGTGAAAAAAGCAGTAAAATGACGCATGAGACAGAAAAGTTGAAGGTGAATTTTGGGGTTGACCTGTCAAGCTATTCCAAGGTTGCATCGGTTATGATTTTTCAATTCAGGCGCTGGCGCGCGTCTCCGACGCGGTGCCTACTGGTTTCGTGTCTCTGACGCGCGGAGTTAACAAGACCAGGCGGCGCGAACGGTGGCGTTTGGCACC
This sequence comes from Hymenobacter sp., assembly GCA_043738185.1. GTDB lineage: Bacteria > Bacteroidota > Bacteroidia > Cytophagales > Hymenobacteraceae > Hymenobacter. The sequence continues at coordinate 258 of JAYSZD010000650.1, forward strand.
GCCAGGTCAGGTAGCCACGCCTCAGAGACGCGTGCCAGCGCCTGCCTGCGTAAGTCCTACTATCAAGAAGCGCCCGACAGTATTGCCGGGCGCTTCTTGTTAAGCTCAATGGTGAAACTCCTTAATTAGCGCCTATCGTGAATAAGGGCAGGGGTTTCACAGCGGTGTACTTGCCGCCCAACGACTGAATTTCAGGTTGGTGCAGCTTGACATAGTTGTTGTACTGCATGGCCGCACGGTCGTATTGCACCCGAAATCCTACCACGCCGGCATCGAGCTCCCGCAAGCCTTCCACGAAGTTGCGGGCGTTTTCGGTGGGCGCGTTGCCATTGGGCGCGGCCACGGGCAGCAGCGCGCGAAACAGCGAATCCTGGGCCGTGTCGTACTGGTCAATCAGGTCGGAGCTGCTCATCGATTGCTGTGTGTAGCGCCGGGCTTTGAGGCGGGCATTAGCGCGTTCCAGGCTTTGGAGTTGGGCGGCATCGGCGCCGGGCTGGCTTTTCAACTCCCGCAGCAACAACTTGGTGACGCCAATTTTCTGGTCGTCGCTTTCTGTCATGTTGCGCCATTTTATGTCCACCGAATCGCTCAAAACGTCGAACTGGGACTTGATGGCCGCCGCCGAATTCGGGTCAAGTACGACGGATTTGCTGCCGTCGCGTTTGCAGGAAGCCGCGCAACCGGTAATAATTAAGAGCAGAACAACGGCTGATTTAACCGAAAAAACAACTGGAGTAGGCATTGCGGAAATTTGATATTAAAAAAGGTAACTGGCAAAGCTACACCGGTTTGAACTGTTCAAAAATCTGTCGGCAGTCGTGGCAATAGTGCACGGCCCGGCACAGCGTAGCTCCAAACGGCGTGCGCAGCTCCGTATTGTGCCCCTGGCAGTTAGGGCACTCCGCATACTCCAGAAAGTCCAGGTCAAACACCTGATTGCCAATGAAGGGCGGCGGCGAAAGCTTGTGCTGGCGCAAGGCCTGCCGCCCGGCTTCGGTGAGCATGTCTGAGGTCCAGGCTTCGCGCAGGCTGATGTTGACTTCCACGGCCGGCACACCGTGCGCGAGCAGGGTGCGCTCCACATCGCGCTTCATGTAGTCCATGGCCGGGCAGCCCGCGAACGTGGGCGTAAGCTCCACCGTCACCTTGCCCGTGGCCTCGTCCAGCTCCACCGCACGTACCACGCCCAGGTCAATAAGCGAAATTGTCGGAATTTCCGGGTCTTTCACCGCCTGCAGCCAGTCCATTATCTGGCTTTTAGCTATTGCCTTATGGCTGACCGCGATGTTCTGCATGATGCTTATTAAGAAAGCTAACGGCTAAAAGCCATTAGCTAAAAGCTGAAAAAAACCTACCAGTCAGCCGTTGGGTCCAGCCGGAATACCTCGGCCATCTCATCCAGCAGGGGCTGTAAAAACTCGGTGTGCTGCCCCTCGCGCCCGCCAAACACGGGCGTCAGGCTGAGGATGTCGGGTACTTGCAGCGCCGTTTGGCTCAGCACTTTGGTGATGCTTTCCAGCCACCGACCGCACAGCTCGTCTTCGCCCACAAACAAGCCGGAACTGATAATTTCCGCTTCGGCGTCGGTTTTTTCAAAAATGCCCAAGGCGTAGGGCAGCGTGAAATCCAGGGAGCGTTGCATGCGCTCGATGGCCTCGTCGGTGGCTGTGCCCAAGCGCTTCATCCAGGTATTGGCGTGCAGGGCGTGGTATTTCAGCTCGCCGCGCAGCTTGCGCGCCACCTGGGCCAGCGGCTCGTAGCTGCTGCCGGCTAGGGCCTCGAAGCGCAGCAGCTGGGCGTGGTCGAACAGGAAATGGCGGGTCAGGCTGAAATCGTATTCCCCAATGGGCAGCTCCACCAACTGGCAGCAGTGAAACTGGTCGGCGTTGCGCGTGAAAGCCACCGTGTCGGGCTCGGTTTCGCCCAGCTGGTGCAGCAGCGTGTAAAGCTGCAGGCTGTGGCCGAGCTTGTCCTGGGCCATGCTAGAGAAAGCAATATCCTCTTCCAGAATCGGCCCCAAGCCGTTCCATTCAGAGTTGCGGTGGCCGAGAATCAGCTGGTCGTCGGCGAGGCGATACAGCAGGTCGAGTTTAGGGTCCATGCGCAGGTTAGTGGCTTTGCGGGTTTTCGGCCTTGAATTTTTCGATGCGGTCCTGTACCTTATAGGAGATGGCGTCGCGGTACTTTTTCTCGGGCGTGGTGGTCCAGATGTCGCGGTCTTCGTCCTCGGAGCGGAGGAAATCGGCCGCGCGCACAACCCACACGTTGGCTACCGGCCGCAATTCGCCAAACACGGCCTTCGCCACTTGCAGCGCATCGGCCGACCCACTGGCCCGCACCTTGCCCACGTGCTGGTGGGCCTTGCCGCGCTTTTTGAGGTGGAAAATATCGTAGTCTTCCTCGCCCGCCACGTAGGCCGCCTCCGCCGCGGCCGTGTCGTCGGCCGGACCCGCCGTCGGGGCACTGCTTTTGGGCAGCAGCGGCAGCGTGTCATAAGCCGATTCCTGGTCGCCCACGTAGGCCGTCACCGTGATGGCGGCCGTAGGCACCACCCACAGGCCCGTGCAGGCAAAGCGCCGGCTGTACTGCTCTTTAGCAAAGAGAAAAGCCACGTCGGCCTCCGGGGCGTGCACTGGCCCCACGTACACGAAGGGCGCGCCTTCCTTTTTCTGGTGAAACACCTCATAGGTGCCAAACTGGTCCAGGGCGCCTTTGGCGGCCGGCGCGGTCGGGGCATCGGGCAGCCCCAGCCGGTTCATACGCGGGTCGTGGGATTGTATCATAATCAATTATGAATTAAAAATTATGAATTAAAAATTATGCAGAATGCGCGGAAACGGGCGACTCCAGCCATCCATTCATAACTCATAATTTTTAATTCATAATTAAATTTAGGCCAGCGGGCGAACGTACTGCGTTTTGGGCGTGAGCAAGGCACGGCGCACCCAGGCGCCGTTCTCCTCGGCGGCGCGGCGCACGGCAATGCGCTCGGCGTTGCAGGGGCCGTCGCCGTTAATCACGCGCTTGAAATCTTCCCAATCGGGCTCGGTGAATTCCCAGAGACCGGTTTCCTCGTTTTTGCGCAGATTGGCATCAGGCAAGGTCAGGCCGATTTCCCAGATTTTGGGCACGTACATGTCCAGGAACTGATTGCGGCACTCGTCGTTGCTGGCCATCTTCACCTTCCAGCGCATCAAAATTTCGGTGTGGACCGACATCTTATCCGAAGGGCCAAAGAAGGTCATAATGGCGGGCCACCAGCGGTTCAGGGCCTCCTGCATCATCTTGCGCTGAATGGGCGTACCCGTGGCCATGTGCACCACGGCGTCGTGCCCGTACTTCAGGTGGAAAGCTTCTTCGGCGCAAATCCGGTCGAGGGCGCGGCAGTAGGGGCCGTAGCTGCCCTTGGCGTTGGCCAGCTGGTTCACGATGGCGCCGGCATCAATCAGCCAGGAAATCACGTTCGAATCGGCCCAGGTCGGCGTGGGGTAGTTGAACACGTTGGAGTACTTGCTCTTGCCGTTGATGAGGTCAATCAGCATCTGCTCGCGGGTTTTGCCCAGCGTTTCGGCCGCCGAGTACAGCAGCTGGGCGTGGCCTACTTCGTCCTGCACCTTGGCCATTTGGGCCATTTTGCGGCGGAAGCCGGGTGCCCGCGTAATCCAGGTGCCTTCGGGCAGCGAACCGATGATTTCGGAGTGCGCGTGCTGCTCAATCATGCGGGTGAGCTGCTTGCGGTAGAGGGCCGGCATCCAGTCGCCGGGCTCAATCTTCTCGCCCCGCGCAATGCGAGCCTCAAATTCGGCCAGCAGGATGGGGTCTTCGTTTTCCAGGCCGGTGGCGGCGGTGGTCGGGAGGTCGTGGGTGCTGGCGGAACCGTACATTTTTTTGAGTTATGAATTATGAGTTAGAAGCTATGAGTTGGTGGGCGGCGGTTGCAGAGTTTTGAGAAAAAAATAATGGGGAGCATGAGTCTGAAAAACTCACAATTCACAACTTCTAACTCATAACTCCCGAAAGCAGTTGCTCGGCCAGGCGGTGGGCAATTTCGTCGGGGGTTAGGTTGCCGTCGGGGCGGTACCAGGCGGGCAGCCAGTTGAGGCTGGCCAATAGCGTGAGTGCTACAAAAGAAGCATCGGGCGCGTGCAGCTCCCCGGTGGTGATGCCTTGCTGCACCAGCGCGCGAAAAGCGGCTTCGTAGCGGTCGCGCAGGGCCAGAAATTCGGTGCGGGCGGGCTCGCTCAGGTGGCGCCACTCCTGCAGAAACACGGTTGAAGCAGCACTATCGCGCGTTAACACCCGCACGTGCCCTTCAATGGCCAGCCGCAGTTGGGTGGCAACTGGAGCCGTCGTATCAGCGGTGGCGGCGGCAAAAGCGGCAAAGAAATCGTCGGCCAGCCCAAAGCATACACGGTGCAGAATTTCTTCTTTGGATTTGATGTGCGAGTACAGACTGCCGGCTTCCAGGCCCAACTCGGTGGCCAGCTCGCGCATGCTAGTGGCCGCAAAGCCTCGCGCCCGAAAAAGGGACGTGGCCACCCGGTCAATCTGGGCTTTGCGCGAACGGAGTGGGGCGGCAGGAGTCATTGTATGGTGCAAAGGTATACTTGCTAACGCTCGTTAGCAAACGAATGTTTCAGGTTTGATAGAACCAGTTTTATTTCAGAGGGCATTGAAATTCATTATTTTGAGGTCGAAAAACATGATTTAGTAATCCGTTTTACCACTGCACTACTAAGCTGACGGACGTATCTTTGCCTAAGAAGACTCTTTTTAACTTCCATTTTATATGAAAAAACATTACTACATGCTGTCGGCAGCGTTGCTGTTTGCCGGAGCCGCACAAGCTCAGGGAACTGAGTTGTTTTTCTCGCAGTATGCCGAAGGAGCGCACGTAACGGGGACTATCTACGATGGTACGACCCCTTCCAGTGGCAGCGAGAAAGCCCTTGAAATCTATAATCCTACCAACGACCTTGTCGACCTTGCTCCTTACTCGGTTCGCCGCTATTCCAATGGTAGCGCCACGGTAGTAGAAGAGGAAAAGCTGTTCCGCAGCGACAACAAGCAACAGGCCGTGGGTGCCAACACGCTGCCCTCGCAAACCACCTTCGTAATTGCCAACGGGCAGGCTACGCTGAACGCCATCAAGGACAACGCCAACCAGTTCAGTGCGCCGTACCAGTCCGGCAAAAACGCCAGCAACCCTACGGTACTCGTGACCGGGGGCACCATTTTCTTCAACGGCGACGATGCCATGGCATTGGTGCGCTACCCCAGCGGCGTTGCCGGCCAGGGCGATGGCGTTATCATCGATATTATTGGCGTAATCGGTAATCTGCCCGCAGCCAGCGGCACGGGCGGAGCCGGTAACTGGAGCGGCACGAACACCGCCGACGGAACGCCTCCGGTATTCGTTTCCTCGGCTAACCAGACCATTATCCGCCGGCCCGATATCAGCGGTGGTACTCGGGTTAATCCGGTTGCCGCTACCTATAACATCGCCAATGAGTGGCTTTCCTACTCCCGAGCGTTTAATGGCAATACCTCCAACCCCGGCGGTCAGCTATATGACCAACTCGGTAAAAACCACCTCGATTACGCCGGCCCGCACGGCGCCTACCAGACGGTTCTCAGCAGTAAGCTGGCCAAATTCAACGCCAACATCAGCATTTACCCTAACCCGGCCCACGGCACCGCCACAGTTGAAATTAAGGATGCTAAAGTAGGCAGTGTCGTGGTCATCAATAACCTCGGTCAACGCATCAGCGCCCAGGGCAAAGGCCAGGGCCAGGAGAAATTGACGCTGGATATTTCGGGCCTGAAAGCCGGCTTGTACTTCGTGCAGGTCATCGGTACCGATGGCCAGACCAAGGTTTTCAAAGAGCTGGTAGTAGAGTAAATCTTTATCGGCAGGACTAGAAAAGGAAGGAAGTAATTCCTTCCTTTTTTTGTGGGCGTACTTTTGCGGCGCCGCTGTAGGTAATGCAGCGGTACTAGCGGCGTTCCGCGCGCTAGTGCCGCTGCATCTTCCCCGAAAAGCCCCCGATACCATGTCCGAACTCACGCCCCTTACCGCCATTGGCGAATTTGCTTTAATTAGTCGTTTGCAGAAAGGAATTGCCCAACGTCAGCCCGGCACGGTGCTGGGCATTGGCGACGACGCAGCCATCATCGCCCCCGCGCCCGGTATGGAACTGGTAATGACCACCGACCTGCTGGTGGAGGGAATTCATTTCGACCTGTCGTTTTGCCCGTTGCGGCACCTGGGTTACAAGGCCGTGGCGGTGAATGTATCGGATGTGGCCGCCATGAATGCCCTGCCCACGCAGCTGGTAGTGGGCATTTCGGCCGGTCCGCGATTCACCGTGGAGGCCATTGAGGAGCTGTACGCGGGCATGCGCCTGGCCTGCGAGGCCTACAACGTGGACCTGGTGGGCGGCGACATGACGGCCAGCCGCGGCGGCCTTACGGTGGCCATTACGGTGCTGGGCGCGGTGCCGGCCGGCGAGGCCGTGCGCCGCAGCGGGGGCCAGCCCACCGATTTGCTCTGCGTGAGTGGCGACCTGGGCGGTGCCTTTCTGGGCCTGCAAGTGCTGGAGCGGGAAAAGCAAGCCTTCCTGGCCGACCCGGACACCCAGCCCGAGCTGGCCAACTACGAGTACGTGGTGCAGCGCCAGCTCCGGCCCGAAGCCCGCCTCGACATCATTCACGAGCTGAAAGAGCGCGGCATCCGGCCCAGCAGCATGATTGATATTTCGGACGGACTGGCGTCGGAAGTGCTGCACTTGTGCGCGGCCAGCGGCACGGGCGCCCGGGTGTTTACCGAATTTCTGCCCCTGGCCAACCCCACGCTGGAAGCAGCGGCCGAGTTCAATCTCGACCCGCTGACCTGTGCTCTGAACGGCGGCGAGGACTACGAGCTGCTTTTCACGGTGCCCGTGACGGACCATGAGAAAATTAAGAATCATCCCGACATCACCATCATCGGCCACCTCACGGCCCAAGGCGATGGGGCCAATCTGGTGACCAAGGCCGGCCAGGCCGTGCCGTTGCAAGCCCAGGGCTGGACGAGCTTTTAGGCCCTTTATCGGGCCTGTCAATAACCTTATTTTCAGGTATAGCGTTAGGGGGGCAGCCGGAATAATGATGTCGTGGCACGCTAATTGTCTTTGGCCCTTGCAACTCAGTTCTAGCTTTCAATAAACTTAATTTTCTTAGCCATGAATAAGCTCCCTTATATTCTCAGCTTGCTGTTGCTGGTCAGCACCATCTTCAGCTCTACTTCGGCCCAGGCCCAGGAAAAGAAAAAATGGAGCCCGCAGGCTAAAGGTGCCGTAATTGGTGGTCTGGGCGGGGCTGCTGCTGGTGCGGTAATCAACAAGCGCAACCGGGCCGTGGGCGGCGTGGTAGGCGGCGTAGCCGGTGGCGCCATTGGCTACGGCGTGGGCAAGCACATCGATAACAAGCAGAAAGAGCGGGCACGCATTGCCGCCGCTAACCAGGCGGCCGCTAACCGGGCCGCTGCCAACCGGGCCGCTGCCAACCGCGCGGCCGTCGCTCGCAACACGTCTACCACCACTACCCGCACTCAAACGGCCATGGTTCCATACAACAGCCTGACGGCGGCCCCCGCAGCGGCGTTGGCCTACGATGCCCAGGGCATGCCCGTGGTTTCCAATGCGGCTTATCTCCCCAATAATTCTTATGGCGACGCTTCGCATCCGTATTCTACTTCGGAATACCGTCGCAAAAGCTGGTAAACATTTCCGGCGCTTACCTGCTGAACCCTGGGCGCCCGTGCCTGGGGTTTAGCCATTTCAGCGCTCTGCCTTGGGCCGTTCAAAAATCCCGTGCATGTTCCTTTTCTTCACCAATTCCTCCGATTTTATGAAAGCCTTTCTGTATAGTGTGCTTGTGGCCGCAGCGCTGACTTCCTGTTCCAAAGCGGACGAGGCAGTCAACATTCAAAGCCTGAACCAGGAGTTTATCAGTGCCTGGAACAGCAAAGACTCGGGCAAAATCAACGGCTTCCTGGCCGACGATGTGAGCTTTGTGCAAGGCAGCGCCCACTGGAAGGGCAAAGGCGAGGTATCACAGAAATGGGTGAACGAGACGTTGCCCACCATCAGCGGCTTGAAGACCAGTGTGGTAAGCTCCTCTACCGATGCCAGTACGGCCTACGAAGCTGGTACTTTTGCCGTGGATGTACTGCCCGCTGCCCCCGGTGAGCCCCGCGGCTTTGGCGAAGGCAACTACATTTTCCTCTGGAAAAAGGGCGCCGATAAAACCTGGAAACTCAGCTACGCGCAGCTCGAAGACCTGCCGGTGCAGCGCCGCTAGTAGGAGCACTTGGTTTAACATCCATCCGAAAAATATCCTGACGGTCATGCTGTGCGCAGCATGACCGTTTTTCGTGCGCTGTCCGGAAGAATGTTTCTCCTCCGGCATCTTGCTGTGGAGTGTCTGTTCCAAATCAGATAGGCAACAGGCTTGGTGCGACGTTTTATCAGCGAATAAAACAGCTGATGGCTGAGTACTCAACGACTCAGCTTCAGGGAGTCACGCCATATTAGGTCGGCGTTGTTGTGGGTACGCCAGTAATCGAGCATGATGCTGCGGCGCCGCGTGGCGCGGGTGGTGAGCAGGCGCGGCTGGGCCGTGCCGGGGCCGTCGCGATAGGTTTCTTCCCACCCGAAAATGCGGTGCGGGAAGGCTTGCTCAAAGAAAATGCGCAGTGTGTGTTGCTTGGGCCCGGCGTAGGCGATGGTGTAGGTCTGGGAGGGTGCGACGTTGGAAGCACCCTGGCTGGGAGGTACCGTTTGCAAACTGGCCGTGG
>JAYSZD010000651.1:0-1431 GCA_043738185.1 Hymenobacter sp.
GCGCTGCCCGTGAAAAAGGCCGCCACAAACTTGGAAACGGCAATGGCCAGATTGGCTACAATGGCGCCGTAAACGACTATTTTGGAAGAAGAAGCACCAGCCATCGGGTGGGGAATGAGGGGAAAAGCACACAGAATACCTGCCTACCCCTACGCAGAGCCAGCCGGGAGGTTAGCCAAACGTGACCTTGCCCACCCGTTCTTTTCCGTTAATGACTTTGGCTTCGACGACTATACGCTTGAACTCCGGGTACTTATCCGGATTCGGTGCAGCGCGGCCCGGTGTTGGCACTGCTCGCCGCTACCATTCCTTAGAGTGAGCGCGCGACGATGCCCGTCAGGCTGGCGTAGGTGTGGGCCAAGGGGCGCGCCGCTGGGGCAAACAGCGGGTTGCGGCCGTTGAGCACTTTGCTTTCGAGGCGCATCAGCACGCGCCCATCGTCGTAGCGCGCGCCCACCAGCGTCTGGTTCACCGTGAACTCGTTCCGGCGGTTGTGGGAGTAGAGGAAGCCCGGCCGGCTGGTATCGGCCGGGGCCGGGAAATCCAGCCCGAAGTACCCGTCCACATAGCCGTACACGGTAACGGTGGTATCGGCGGGGCAGTTTGGGCAGCGGCGGGGCCGGCCAGCCCCGCCGCCAGGATAAGTAGCAAAGGCAATTTCATGGATGTCATGATGTGGCTATCAGGCCGAGGGCTCGTTTGCAGTGGGCGGTTGTTCTACCCGGAAACCGGGCGCTTCGTAATCAGCGGGTAGGTAGCCGGCCGGAATGGTGGTGTGGTGGCCGTCGCGCTGGGCGCGGTAGTGGGGCGACATAATTTCCACGCCGGCCGCGTTGAACTGGTCCTGAATGTTTTGGTGAATGCGCGAGTAAATGCCAGCCTGTGCCCCGGCGGCGCGGGTGTAGGCGTTGAGCTGGTAGCTCACGTAAAAATCGTCGAGGCTGGTTTGGAGGATAAACGGGGCCGGGTCGGGCAAAATATCGTCTACGGCGGCAGCGGCGGCCAGCATCAGGGCGTGCACCTGCTTCCAGGGCACGTCGTAGCCAATGGTGATGGTGGTGTGCAGAATCAGGCCCATCGTGGGAGCGGCCGAGCTGTAGTTGGTGGTGTAGGAGCTCATCACCGAGGAGTTGGGAATGGTGATTTCCTCGTTCTTAATGGTGCGGACGCGCGTGACCAGTAAGGTTTTTTCGAGGATGTCGCCCGTTACGTCCCCAATTTTTACCCGGTCCCCAATCTTGTAGGCCCGCATGTAGGTGAGCACCAGTCCGGCCACGATGTTGGATAACGAGCCCGCCGAGCCAAACGTGAGCAGAAAGCCCAGAAATACCGAAACCCCCTGAAAAATGGGCGAGTCGGAGCCCGGCAGGTACGGAAATATTACCACCAGGGCAAAGGCAAACACCAGCACCCGCACAATCTGATACGTGG
>JAYSZD010000652.1:0-3479 GCA_043738185.1 Hymenobacter sp.
CGCTACAAAGTGCGGGCCACCGTGCCCGATTCCATCAGCGCCCTGCGTGCGGTGCGGGAGCTGGTGCTGGCCCTGCAGGGCAATGCCTACCTCACGGCCTCGGCCGACGAGATGCGCTGGGGCCGCGACACCGTGCGCGTGCGCCTTTACGTGGGCCAGCCGTTCCGCTGGGCTTATTTGCGCAACGGCAACCTGGGCGATGGCCTGCTCACCCGCGCCGGCTACCGCGAAAAGCTGTTCCGCCAAACCCCGTTTTTGCCAGCCGACTGGGCAAAGCTGCAGGAGCGCATTCTAGTGGAAGCTGAAAACCAAGGCTTTCCCTTCGCCACCGTGGGCTTGGATTCCGTGGAGCTGACCGACCAGGGTATTGCCGGCCGGGTGGTGCTCCGGCGCGGGCCGGCCGTGGTGTTCGATTCGCTGCAAATCGTGGGCAATACCAAAACCAAAAAGCGCTTCCTGGCCAAGTACCTGCAGATTTTCCCCAACCAACCGTTTAGCCAGCAGCGGGTGGCGGCGGCAGCCCAGCAACTGCGCCAGCTGCCCTACCTGCGCCTGCGCGCCGAGCCCGAAATCCGGTTTGCCAAAGGCACCGCCCGCGTGTACCTGCTGCTCGATGACCGGGCGTCCAACCAGTTCGACGCCATCGTGGGCATTTTGCCCAACGCCGACGCTAATAAAACCGGCGTGCAATTTACCGGCGACGTCACCATCAACCTGCGCAACATCAAAGGTGGCGGCAAGCAGGTGGGCCTGCAATGGCGCAAAACCGACGCCCTTTCGCAGCTACTGGACCTGCAGTACGTGCATCCCAACTTTTTAGGGTCGCCGCTGGAAGTGTCGGGCGCCTTTAACCTCTACAAGCAAACCAACGACTTCACCACCATCCGGCCCCGGCTGCAGGTCACCTACCCCACCATTCGCGCCGGGCGCGTCAGTTTTTTCGCGGAGCAGCGCGGCTCGTTCATTGATGTATTGCGGGACACCACGGTATTGCCCCAAAATCTGGATTCGCAGTACAATTCCTACGGCCTGGGCTATGCGTTCAACAGCCTCGACGACCTGTTTTTTCCGCACCGCGGTACCTTGATAAGCGGGCAGGGCGCGGTGGGCACCAAGAATATTACCCGCAATTCGCAGCTACGGCCCGAGCTCTACGACGGCCTGCCCCTGCGCACCACGCAATACACGTTTGGCCTGCGCGCCGAGCGGTATTTTCCGGTGCAGCGGGCGGGCGTGTTTCTGCTGCGGCTGCGCGGCGAAGGTCTGGTGAACCCGCGCTTGTTCACCAACGACCTGCTCCGGCTAGGCGGGCTCAACTCCCTGCGCGGCTTCAACGAAAACCAGTTTTACACCAGCTCCTACGCGGTGGCTACAACCGAGTTCCGCCAATTTATCGGTGAAGATTCCTACGTGTTTGCCTTTGCCGACCAGGCCTACCTGCGCCACGACGTGGTGGCCGACCGCTACACCGACCAGCCCACCGGCGCGGGGGCGGGCCTGAGCTTTCGCACGCCGGCCGGACTGTTTCAGTTCGTGTATTCGCTGGGCCGCGCACGCGACCAGAAATTCGAAATCAGGACCTCGAAAATCCACTTTGGCCTGACCAGCCGCTTCTGAGGAAGCGGCTTTTACTTGGGATGAAAGGGACGAATGCGCGCCATTTCGTCCGCAATTCAAGGCAATAAGAATTGTGTTGCGACACACTGGCCGAACCCACATAAAACCACCGAAAAAATCCGTCAAATCGGCTGATGTTCAGGGCTACTGAGCCTTGATTCAGATTGGTACATCGTTTGTAATACCGGGAATGAAGCCGCCTACTAATCCGGCTACTTTCCATGAAATTTATCAGCCCGAAATTCATCCGCACCATTGCGCCGCAGCTCGATTTGCTCAACACCATTGGTGGGGGCGTGGCCCAGCCCCAATTGCGCATCGACCAGCGCCCCAAGGGCGTGATTGTGCGCGTGGCTATGCCCACCGTTTCTGCCGACAGCTTCCGCGTGGTGCTCAATAAGCAGCAGCTCAGCGTATTTGGCGAGTACCGCCACCAGCCCGACGACCCGCTGGCCGCGCCCCTGTTCATACAAACCCTCGACCTGCCCACCAACCTCGACTTGGCCCGCATCGACGCCGTGCACGAGGGCAGCGAGCTGCACGTACGCATCCCCTTTCTTAATCCCAGCGACCAGCAGCGCGAAATCGACATCCGCCACGACTAACGCGGCGGGTTGCTGCCGCTATTATTCTCCATTATCCAGTTTTATAACGCCGGGACCGACCGGCACCGCAGTCCATTGATAACGCCGGGACCGACCGGCCGCTTGCCTCCTTTCTGGGTTTCACTCTTGAGCCACCGCCCACAGCGGTGGTTTTGTTTTTGTGGGCTTAACTGAACAGCGGGATGATGAGCACGAAACTCATCACCAGGGCAAGGTAGAACCAGCCCATTACCTGGCCCCGATGGCGGCGCGGCAGCTGGTTGCTGAGCACCAGCATGGCCGCAATCACCAGCATCAGGTGCGCCACGAAGAACACCATGGTCTTCACCCAGTTGCTCACGATGGTATTTTCCTCTTGGTATTGGTTGGATTCGCCCAGACCCGACGTGAGGTATTGCAGCCCAAAAAAGGCCACGGTTTCGAAGGCCACGAATAGCAGAAACCCCGCCAGCAGCGCCGTTTTTGAAGACTTTTCGGATACGTCGGCCATGCTTGCTACGGGCGGGAACGGCCCTGTACCTCGGCGGTGCGGGCCTTGATGTACAGCTCTTCGACCTTGGCGCGGGCCCAGGGCGTGCGGCGCAAAAAACTCAGGCTGGACTTGATGCTCGGGTTTTCGGCGAAGCAGTTCATGCGCAGGCGGGCATCGAGCTCGGGCCAGCCGTAGGCGGACACGAGGTACTCAAGAATCTGGGCCAGCGTGACGCCGTGCAGCTCGCGGATGAGGTGGCCGGATTCGTCGCGGGCGTCGGCGGCGCGGAGAAAAGACATAGGAAGAAGATGCAGCTGAAAACGTAAAGTTCGTGAAAACACCGGGCCCGACGCACGATAGGCCGGGGCCCGGCGTTATTTTTGAGCCCGTCCGCCTTATGCCCGCTTCCCGAACCACCCGTCATCAAGCCAAACCGGCCCCGCGCCCCGCCCGCTGGCGGCAGTGGCGGCGCGGCGGGCTGGCGGTGCTGCTGATTGGGCTGGCGCTGGGCCTGGCCTACTACCTGCGCCACCGCGTGCAGGTGAACCGCTACGCCCGCCGCACCTGGGCCACGCTCACCAAAAACGGCCTCACTGGCCGCGAAAAAACGCCGCTGCTCGCGGGCTACTCGGTGCACGGCATCGACGTTTCGGCGTATCAGGGCCGCATCGACTGGCCTGAGGTGTCGCGGCACGGCGTGCGTTTTGCCTTCATCAAAGCCACGGAAGGCGGCACCATGCGCGATGCGCGCTTTGCCCGCAACTGGCGCGAAGCCCGCAAGACGG
>JAYSZD010000653.1:0-3479 GCA_043738185.1 Hymenobacter sp.
CTGCTGTTTCAGAGCTCGGAGCAGGTGGGCCTGGCCATGAGCGAGTACGTGGCCACCGGCGACTGGCGCCTGGTGTACCTCTACCGCGACCAGCTGCGCAAGGTGACGCCTGCCGACGTGCAGCGCATGGCCGCCACCTACCTCAAGCCCAGCAACCGCACCGTGGGCCTGTTCATCCCCGATGCCAAGCCCGACCGCAGCGTGATTCCGGCCGCGCCCGACGTGGCCGCGCTGGTGAAGGGCTACAAGGGCGAAGCGGCCATTGCCGCCGGGGAAGCCTTCGACGCCTCGCCGGCCAACATCGACGCCCGCACCAAACGCAGCCAGGAAGGCGGCGTGAAGCTGGCCCTGCTGCCCAAGCAAACCCGCGGCAACTCCGTGAACATGCAAATGAAGCTGCGCTACGGCGACGAAACCAACCTGACCAACAAGCCCGCCCTGGCCAGCCTCACGGCCGCCATGCTGCAGCGCGGCACCAAAACCCGCTCCTACTCCCAGATTCAGGACGCCTTCGACAAGGCCAAGGCCCAGGTGAACATCAACGGCGGCGCGCAAAGCACCAACGTGAGCGTGCAAGCCGACAAAGCCAACCTGCCCACCGTGCTGGCCATCGTGCTCGACTGCCTACGCAACCCCACCTTCCCCGCCGCCGAGTTTGAGAAGCTAAAGCAGGAGCGCCTGGCCGGCCTGGAGTCGCAGAAACAGAACCCGCAGAGTTTGGCCTTCAACCTGGCCACCCGCCTCAGCAACCCTTACCCCAAAGGCCACCCGTTCGAAACGCTGAGCTACGACGACGAAATCGCGGCCATCAAGGCCATCAAGGTGGAGGACATCCGGGCCTTCTACAAGGAGTTCTACGGCGCCCAGTACGCCACCCTGGCCGTGGTCGGTGCCTTCGATGAGGCCGCGCTGCGCAAGACGGTGAAGGCCCAGCTCAGCTCCTGGAAAGCGCCGAAAGCCTACGCCCGCATCCCCGGCCGCATGTTCGAGAACACAGCCACGCCCACGGCCAAATCCATCCAGACCGACGACAAGGCCAACGCCATGTTCGTGGCCTTCCTCAAGTATATGATGCGCGACGACGACCCCGAATACGCCGCGCTCTACATGGCCAATTACATTCTCGGCGACGGCTTCCTGAACTCGCGCCTGGCCACCCGCATCCGCCAGAAGGAAGGCGTGAGCTACGGCGTGGGCTCGTTCATGTATGCCGATGACAACGACAAAATCGGCACCTTCGGCTCCTACGCCATCTACAACCCCGAAAACTCGGCCCGCCTCGAAGCCGCCTACCGCGAGGAGCTGGAGCGCCTGAGCAAGGACGGCGTGACGGCCGAAGAGCTGAAAGCCGCCAAATCGGCCGCCCTGCAAAACTTCCAGGTACAGCGCTCGCAGGACAGCAACCTGGCCAGCACCTGGGCCCAGTACCTCACCAAAGCCGAGGGCCGCACCTTCACCGGCTACGACGCCGACCTGGAAAAGCGCATCGCCGACCTCACCCCCGAGCAGGTGAGCGCCGCCGCCAAGAAGTACCTCAACTACTCCAAGCTGACCATCGTAAAAGCCGGCGACTTCACCAAGGCCCCCGCCAAACCGGCGCAGTAAAGTGTAGCGCGGACTTTGTAGTCCGCGTCCCCGCACCGTTCGGGTATCGTTCGTGTAGCGCGGACGTTGCAGTCCGCGTCCCCGCGCCGTTCGGCTCGCTTTATTGGAACATGGGCGCGGACTACAAAGTCCGCGCTACACCCCCGCCGCGCTTGAACGAGGGCACTGCCTAACCCCAGGCATTGAGTTGAAAGAACGTCATGCGGCAGCGCGGCCTCGGCTTCGCTACCGCATGACGTTCTTTGTTATACCGAACCCAGCCCGACGCGCTGTTTTTTTCCAATTTGCATCGCCGCGCCGCGCACCGCTGCGTAAA
This sequence comes from Hymenobacter sp., assembly GCA_043738185.1. Classification (GTDB taxonomy): domain Bacteria; phylum Bacteroidota; class Bacteroidia; order Cytophagales; family Hymenobacteraceae; genus Hymenobacter. Next base: position 1,922 of record JAYSZD010000653.1, read on the forward strand.
CCGCTGCGGACGGCAGCGAGAACGGTCGTCGCGCCTCCCACCCTCCTCTTAACAACGACATGGCAAACAAAGCATCCGGGGGCCGCAAGCCCGCCGCCAGCACCCGGCACTTCACCACCGACAACGCCAAAACCGGCTACGTGGCCACCAAATCGGACGGCGCCTACGCCACCGCCAAGGAGCAGGAAACCGCCGTGCTCGTGAGCGTGCCCCCGCGCCGGCAGTCCGAAGCCCAAACCACCGAATACCTCGACGAGCTGGCCTTTCTCATTGAAACCGCCGGCGCCACCGCCACCAAGCGCTTCGTGCAGCGCCTCGAAAAGCCCGACATCCGGACCTATGTGGGCGAGGGCAAGCTGGCCGAAATCAAAGCCTACGTGCAGCACGAGGGCACCAGCATGGTGGTGTTTGACGACGACCTGTCGCCCTCCCAGCTCCGCAACCTGGAAGCCGAGCTGCTGGTGAAAATCGTGGACCGCTCGCTGCTGATTCTGGACATTTTCGCGCTCCGGGCCAAGTCGGCCACCTCGCGCACGCAGGTCGAGCTGGCGCAGTACCAGTACCTGCTGCCCCGCCTCACCGGCCTCTGGACCCACCTGGACAAGCAGCGCGGCGGCGTGGGCATGAAGGGCCCCGGCGAAACGGAAATTGAAACCGACCGCCGCATCGTGCGCGACCGGATTGCCTTTCTCAAAGACAAGCTCGAAGACCTCGACCGGCAGGCCCACACCCAGCGCAAGGCCCGCGGCGGCAGCATTCGGGTGGCGCTGGTGGGCTACACCAACGTGGGCAAAAGCACGCTGATGAACGTACTGGGCAAGGCCGAAGTCTTTGCCGAGAACAAGCTATTCGCCACCGTGGACGCCACCACCCGCAAAGTGGTGCTCGACCAAACCCCGTTTCTGCTCTCCGATACGGTGGGCTTTATCCGCAAGCTGCCCACCAAGCTCATTGAGAGCTTCAAAAGCACCCTGGATGAGATTCGCGAAGCTGATTTTCTGCTGCACGTCGTGGACATTTCGCACCCCGGCTTTGAGGAGCAGATTCAGGTGGTGAACGACACGCTGAACGACATTGGCGCGGCCGACAAGCCGGTGCTGCTGGTCTTCAACAAGATAGACCAGTACAAGCAGGACGACGCCGAGCTGGACCCCTTCGGCGAAGTGCTGGACGCCGAGGACGACGGCACGGCGCCGCGCCCGCCGCTGGCGCAGCTGCAAGCCACCTACATGGCCAAGCTGCACGACCCGGTGGTATTCATCTCGGCCCAGGAGCGCACCAACCTGGAGGAGCTGCGCGAGCTGCTGGGCAAGCGCGTGGCCGCCCTGCACCAGCAGCGCTACGCGTATCAGGCAGGTAAGGACTGGGCGAGTGAGTAACGAAGGGGCCATGCCCGGCAGGGCTGGGCAAGCGCGGTATCGTAACCCCACCCCTGCCGGGCAGGCAGTCACTCAGCCACTCGTAGCCAACGGCCACGGTTGTGGTTTTTGCGTATGGGCAACTCTCGCTCATTTCTCCCTATTGTTTCTCTATGGCTTTGTCTTTTCGTTTTAGTCTT
>JAYSZD010000654.1:0-3479 GCA_043738185.1 Hymenobacter sp.
GCGGAAGCAGTTCCACCGAAGCAGGGCAACACGCTAGTCGTGTCAATCGAAAACCGTAGTATCCCCAATCCAGTCCCTTATCCCGACAATAAAGTTGTCAGATTTGCCTCTAGATTAAAGTTGTGTCGGGATACATTTCGCTTGCCGGATTTGACTCAAATACACTTTCCGACGGGGGCAGGCGCACTGTTCTTTTCTTCCAAAGGAGCGGCCATTGACGAAGTGGAAATTACAAATCTGGATTGGCGTATGTTCGTGGCACATGCGTTTCCAACAGGCGATTCGGCCATATCAATGCTGCCTCATGCGGCGGCTTTGCCCGTCAAGGATTATTATACCAGCCCATTTTACGCCTATTACCCGGTGGTTGGCGTCAGTTATGAGCAGGCAAAACGCTTTTGCAAATGGCGAACGAAGGCGTGGAGCGAAGTGCCAAAAGCGAAAGATTGGGATGGATTGGTGTGTGAATACCGCTTGCCAACGGAAGCCGAATGGGAAGAAGCGGCTCAGGTGCGCAGTGGCCAGGCGTACGGCACGGCTTGCACGCAACTGCCGGTGCACGTAGCTGAAGGCGCAGCCGGGTACTTGCAAAAGCGCGCCAATATTTCGACGCCGGTGCCTCAAATCAAAACGGACATCGCGGCTTATAATAAACAGCACCCCGTTCGTTCCTCGATTAACTACGCGCAAGCGGAACCCTATTTCCTGCGGCTGGCCACGCCGGGCTATGTATATCAGGGGCCGGCGAATGATTTTGGCTTGTTTCAAATGCTCGGCAACGTGGCCGAAATGGTGCAGGAACCGGGCGTGACCAAAGGCGGCAGCTACCGCGACGATTTGGAATCTTGCCAAATCAAGGCGCGGGGCAAATTCACAGGCCCTTCGCCTTCGGTTGGCTTTCGGGCAGTCTGCATCATGCATCGGGCCGCGCCGGCGACGAAGTAGTGGGCAGCAACGGCGCATCCTCCGCCGCGAAGTGCCGCATGCGGTAGCAGTTCATGGCCATTTCGCCGAGCTGTTCGATGAGTTTGAAGTTGGCGATGGCACCCACCGGGGCGCCGATGACGGGCACGAGCTGGGCCATTTTGGCGAGGTCGATGTAGTCGCGGTACTCCTGTTGGAGAGTGCGCCAGTCAAATTCGTTGACGTCGGTGGGCAGGGTGTGGCGGTAGGTGTCCCAGGCGGCGAGGCGGCGGTAGGTGTCGTTGCGGGTGTGCTGGCTGCTGAAGGCCAATTGGAAGATGTGGAGCAGAATACAGGCGTTCGGTGTAGTCGCGTACGTCGTGGCCGTAGAGGGCGGCAATATCAAAAAGCAGCTTTAGCTTGAGGCCCATCAGTAACGGAAAATCGGCCAGCCCTAGCAGGAAACCGCCTGCGCCCGTTATGGCGCCTTCGGCCGAAGCGGTGTTGCGGTAATAGCGAATGCGGGTCCGGACGGCGGTTTCGCGCTCCGGCAGGAGCACATCGGCCAAGGGGCGGCGGGTAATGTGCGTCGAGCCAAATAGGGCGCCGCGCACCATTTGCTTAATAGCCGAGGTGATGGCCCGATGCACCCGCTCGGGCAGCAGGGCATTGAGCCGGAGTTGCACGCGCCGCGCCAGCCCGTTCAGGAAGGAGGGGGGACGCTGCATGCGCTGCTGCCAGACGTGCATTTCGGCGAAGGCTAGTTGTTCGGCAGGCGACATGGTCGGGGAGGGGTTGATGGGGCGGCTAAGCTACGAGGGGTGATTTTGGGAAGTTTACTACCGCCGCTCGCGGCCTGACGCGGACTCGCAAAGTCCACGCTACATCGTTTCTTTGCCCGTGGATGAAGCAGCAGGCAATTTTCAATTGGAGCGGAGGCAAGGACTCGGCATTGGCACTTTACAAGGTACAGCAGGCGGGAGAATTCGAGGTGTTGACCTTGCTCACCAGCATCAGTGAGGCGTACCAGCGCATTTCCATGCACGGCGTGCGCGTGGCGCTGCTCGACCAGCAAGTGGCCAGCATCGGGCTGCCTTGCCAGAAGCTGTGGCTGCCCGAAATGCCCACCATGGAGGCCTACGAGCAGCAAATGACCACCACGCTGCGGGCCTTGCAAAGCCAGGGCGCTTCGGTGTCCATCTTCGGCGATATTTTTCTGGCAGACCTGCGCCGCTACCGCGAGGAGCAGCTAGCAAAACTCAGGTTGCAGGCGGCGTTTCCGCTGTGGGGTGCCTCAACCACGGCGCTTATTCGCGAGTTTCTGGACCTGGGCTTCAAAACCATCACCACTTGCGTCAACGAAAAATACCTGGACCAGAGCTTCGTGGGCCGCGTGATTGATGAAGAGTTTCTGCGCGACCTGCCCGCCAACGTGGACCCCTGCGGCGAGAACGGCGAATTTCACACCTTCGTCTTCGACGGGCCCATTTTCAGCCAACCCATTGCCTTTGAAAAAGGGGAAGTGGTGTACCGTAAATACACGCCCGCCCCCAAAACCGATGATTCCGGCTATGATTGCGCCGAAACCGACGAGCCCAGCCCGTTCGATACCGGTTTCTGGTACTGCGACCTGCTGCCCCGGTAGCGCCTCAGCTCTGGCCTAAGCAGTGTCGGGCCCGGCCAGATTCAGCCATCGCGGCAGCTTCATCCGTAAGGGGCGCATGCCTGTTTGTGATGGCGTAAGCAGCTGGCAGCGGTAGATTGCCAACCTGCGCAAGCGTCCGCTGTGTCGGCTTAATACCTAACGTGACTTATGTCAATTCTCCTTCGAAAAATACTGAAGCCAATAGGCTATGCGGCGGGCACGCTGCTTGGCGTAGCGGGCCTGTACGTAGGCACGGCCTTCGTGCTTTCACGCATCACCGTGCCCAAAACCCAGCCCCAGGCTTCTCAGGATGTACTGGTGTACCTGCACAGCAACGGCGTGCACACCGACATTGTCGTGCCCGTGAAAAGCCCACAAATGGACTGGAGCCAGCTGCTGCCCTACAGCGACATCCCATCCGGCGACACCAGTCTAAGCTACCTGGCCTTCGGCTGGGGCGATAAGGGCTTCTACCTCGACACGCCCACCTGGGCCGAGCTCAAGTTCAGTACGGCCTTCGTGGCGGCATTCTGGCTGGGCTCTTCGGCCATGCACACCACTTATATGTCTCGGCTAGAATCCGGCCCTGATACCGTGCCGCTCTACCTGAGCAAAGACGAATACGCCCGGCTCGTCGCCTATATCCAAAAAAGCTTTCGCTACGATTCCGCTGGCCTACCGCAGCACATTGAGGGCCACAGCTACGCTCAAAACGACGCATTCTACGAAGCCCACGGCGTGTATAGCTTCCTCTTCACTTGCAACACTTGGACCAACAACGCCCTGAAAGCCGCCGGTCAGAAAGCCTGTCTCTGGACTCCCGCCGAGTACGGCATCCTCTACCAGTACGGTAAATAGGGCTTTTGATTGAGCGGAACGGCTCTAAACATCGTGTTGAACTTTCCTGCGGCTTTCCGCTGAAACCGCAGCC
>JAYSZD010000655.1:0-3477 GCA_043738185.1 Hymenobacter sp.
TTGCCCACCAGCAGGTCGAGCAGGCCGTCGCCGTCCATGTCGGTGAAGTGCGGTGACTGAAACGTGAGGCCGCCCGCGCTGAAAACATTGTTGAAGTCATTGGAGAGCTGCGTGAACGACGTGCTGTTCATCGCTGTCTGCTCGTAGTGCTTGAAGTTGCCAGCGCCGGAACCCAAGACCAGCTCCAACAGCCCATCGCCGTCGATGTCGCTCACCGCCACGACGGAGTTGTAGTGGCCCGACACCCCGCTCAAATTCGTGGAGCGCAGCGTGAAGCTGGTGCTGTTAGCCGAGTTCTGCTCGTAGTGGCTTACCAAGCCACTAATCTCGCTTCCCACCAGCAGGTCAATCAGACCGTCGTGGTCGAGGTCGGTCACCGCGGGCATGGCGTAGTTGCCCACGTCGATGCCGTTGAAGCTGCTGCTGCGCAGCACATACGTCAGCGAACTACTCGCCCGCGTCACCGTGAAATCACTGCCGCTAAGCGCGTTGCTGCCCGTCGTAGTCAGCCGGAACCGCCCGGTGCTGGCCTGGGCGGGCACCACAAACGAGGCTTGCGTGGCCGAGATGGGCGTGATGTTGCACGGAATCCCGCGCAGCACCACCGACGTGAGGCCCGTTAGGTTAGTGCCGGTGATGGTCACGCTCGTGCCCACCGGGCCGCTGGTGGGCGTGAAGCCCGTGAGCGTGGGGGCCGACGGCGTCAGCTGCTCGTAGCGCCGCACGTTGCCTGCGAAGTTGCCCACCAGCAGGTCGAGCCGACCGTTGCCGTCCACGTCCGTCACGGCCGGGGCGGCGCGGACGCCTGCATTCAGGGCGGTGCTGCCGTCGGTGGTCAGGTTGCCCACCAAGGCAAACACGCCCCCGTTGGCCGCCGTCTGCTCAAAGCGCTGCACGAAGCCGCTTTCGCTGCCCACCAGCAGGTCGAGCCGGCCGTTGCCGTCCACGTCCCTCACGGCGGGGGTGGCGAAGCTGCCCACGTTCAGGGTGGTGCTGCCGTTGGTGGTCAGGGCGGCGCCGCCGGCGAAGGTGCTCGCGCCCTGGGCCAGGGCCAGGCCCGGCAGGGCTAGCAGCAGCAGCAGCACAACAACAAAGCTGGGCAGCGAAGGCCGGCGGGCCGGGACCAGCGCGGCCATCAAAACAACCAGCGAGCGAGGGGAAGAAGTACGGACCATGGGCGCAAAGGGTAAATGTGATGCAAAGGTTCTCCCCCTGTTCCCCGGCCTGCTAATGTCGTTTGTACCCTAAACAGGTGACAAGCGGGGGAAGGTAATGATGACTGCGGCCACGGCCAGGGGCGGCGCACTGCGGCACCAGCGGTCGGCCGTTACGCACGGCCTAGCCGCTGGGCGGTGAGGGCGCTGGCCACCGACACCAGGGCGTTGTCGGCAAAGTCGTTGAGCAGCACCAGCAGCTTGTTCGGCTCAAACTTGCTGCCGTGGGCCTGCACCCAGGGGTAGGTTTGGTGGTCGAAGGCGGCCTTGGTGGACAGCAGCGGCGACGAGGCCTTGCTGGAGCGCACGAAGGTGCTCACGTCGCCGGCCCCCAGGCCCGTCACGGTGCCCTGCAATTGCAGCACCGTGTAGTCGTAGTGGGCCTGCTGGGTGGGGTCCATCTGGTTGAGGGCGGTGATGACCGGGCCGGGACTGGCCGTTTGGTAGAGGTCGGCCACGTAGGAGTCGTACTTGCTGGCCTCGTGGTAGGCCATTCCGGTCTGGTTGAGGAGCAGCAGGCGGCAGTTTTGCGCCACCAGGTCGCCGTAGCTCTTGCCCAGGCTGTTTTTGTCGCCCACCACCAGATTGGTAGTGTTGGTGGCTTGCTGGGCTTGCGCCAGGGCCATTTCCAGGTCGTGCTGGGTGGGCAGCTGCGAGTCGCTGAAGAGCTGGGCGTGGCCCAGGGCCAGCACCACCACCTCGGTCGGGTGCTGGCCCAGCCAGGTCAGCAGCTCGCGCAAAAACGTGTCGTAGCTCACCCCCGGCACCAGGGAGTGCTGGTGAAACAAGCCCGGGCAATCGTCCCGCAGCGGGCCGTAGCAGTAGGCGGGCCGGAAGTCGAAGTACCGAATGCCCACCCGCAGCATATCCCGCACGTTGTCTTTCTGGGTGAACGCAAAGTTGATAAGCTCCAGAGCCATTTGCTCGTTGGTGAGCAGGAGCTGGGACGCCAGGCCAAGCCAGGGCACCACTATTCCACCTATCCGCAGCAAGTCGTTCAGCGGGGGGACCACCTTGTGCACGGCAGTCGGGTCGTACATCCCCGCATCGTGGGCACCGGGCAGCACAAAGCGGCCAAACGGCACCGCCTGGGCCGCACTGCTGAGCTGGCCCATCCAGTTTTCCTGGTTGCCCGTCACGTACACGTAGCATTGGTCCTGGTTGGTGAGCTGGGTAATACCAGCGTTCGAATCGTAGAACCCGTAGCAAACCGTGGCATCGGCCGCGAAGTGGGCGGGGGTTTTCAGCATATCGGCCAGGTTGTCCACGCTTTGGCCGTTGCCCTCCATGTTCCCGGAAATGGGGCTGATGTCGGCGTAGTTACTCATCAGTGGCTGGCCGTTGTGGGCGGTTTCCCACTTAAAGCGGGCCGCGTCGTTGCCGTGCACGTCGCTGGTGCTCAGCTGGCGGTTGCCATACCAGGTCGTGTTCACGGTGGGCAGGGCAGCGCTGGCGTGGCTATTGCCATCCTTGATGGGCCAGGAATACGTGAGGGAGAAGCTGGATGCGGTGCGAAAGCCGTAGTAATCGACGCCTTTGGCGGGGTGGAGAAAGGACATGAAGAAAAGGGGTTAAGACAAGCAGCAGCCAATCCGACGCTACCGAGCGCAAAGGTCCCCCCCGACCCCACCGCCCACCCATTTTCCTTTGTCCCCTGTTTAGGGTACAAGCTCCGCTGGCATCCGCCCCCGCCCCGCCCCCACCTTTGTGCTACTTATGGCCGCTATCATCTATCCCGTGTCCCTGGCCATCGTCGAAGACGACCGCCGGGTGCGCGCCCTGCTCCAGGAGTATCTGGGACACCAGCCCGAATTCAATTGCACCATCGTGGTTGAGTCGGTAGAGGCGCTGTGGGCCGAGCTCGACCTGAGCCTGCCACCCCGCGTGCTGCTGCTCGACGTGAGCCTGCCCGGCCAGACCGGCATCGAGGCGCTGCCCGAACTCAAAAAGCGCTTTCCCGGCACCGACATCATCCTGCAAACCATGCACGACGACCCCGAGCGCATCTTTCAGGCGCTACGGGCCGGGGCTACGGGCTACATCATCAAAAACGCCACCAGCCTGCCCCGGTACAAGCAGGCCATTCTGGATGTACTGGCGGGCGGGGCGGCCCTCTCGCCCTCAGTAGCCCGCAAGGCGCTGGCTCACTTCCAGCCCGCCCCCAGTCAGCAGCCGCAGCTGCTCTCGGCCCGCGAGAAAGAAGTGCTGCAGCATCTGGTAGATGGTCTGAGCGAAAAGCAGGTAGCCGCCCGCATGGCCCTGG
>JAYSZD010000656.1:0-3472 GCA_043738185.1 Hymenobacter sp.
CCATCGGCCGAGCGTTCGATATCGAAGCCGGCGTTGTCCTGCTCCTGTGCGGTGGCCCAGCGCAGCAGCGCATCGGTGCCTGCCGCCAACGCTGTAAAATCGACCAGCGTCACTGGCAGCGGCACCTGAGCGGCAAAGGAGCGGAAAGCTGCTTCGGTGGCCGTACCCATTTTAGGGGCCGTCGACGGAGCGCCGCCGTACGCCGGGTCGTAGAGGTCGACCAGGCCGTTGAAGTTGTCGTCGTGGTAAGACGCATTGCCGGGCTCCAGGAAGTTGGGAACGCCGTTGGCATTGGCATCCTGCAGAAACAGCGACAGCACGCTGGCGTTGCCATTGGCGTCTTTGGCAACGGGATAGTAGCCGGCTTTAGTGGGATTCGACGCCGCAAAGGCGGCGGCTTTGGCCAAAATTTCTTTCCCCGAAACCCCGTCGCCGTCAACATCGAAGCCTTCGGACCAGTCGGCCGTTTGGCGATGGATGGGCAGGTTCGATTTGCCGGCGTTGTCGCCGTCCGAGTCGGTGGCAAACATATCAACGGCGCCCGTTCCGGTCGAATTCACCGGCGTGCCAATGGCCGTGCCGCCGTTGCTGGGGTCGTAGGCATCGCGCAAGCCGTTTCGGTTGGTGTCGGTAGTGAAGTTGGCCTGGGCCTTGCGGGTGTCGTAAGCAGCCGTGGTCTGAAACTCTATCTCGTCGCTGATGCCGTCGTTATCGGAGTCAATGTCGAGGAAGTTGTAGTTGCGGGCCGTTTGCCCGTTCGCCGCAAAGGTGTCGGAGTCGTTGTCCGTCAGCGTGTAGCGGCTAGTGGGAGCCGTGGCTTCGGTGAGCGTTGGAGCAGTCCGGCTGCCACCGTAGGTAATGGTCGTGGCCTCAATGGCATCGGGTATCCCGTTCTTGCCCACGCCAAGGCCAATGCCCGCCGTGCGAAACGGCGACGTCGCGGCAATATCGGCTTGATTGGATGTGCGTCTGATTGCGCCAACGTAGCGCGACTGCGCGACATTGTAGCTGCTGGTAATGGTGTACCGGTTGGTATTGGCTATTGAGGGATTAACGACTGCCGTGTACGGCGTGGTGGTCGGCACCACGTTGCCATTGGCCTCCACCGCATCGGGGATGCCGTCGCCGTCGGAGTCCAGGTCGAAGTGGTTGGGGATGCCGTCGTTATCGGTGTCGAAAATGTCGTTGATGCCGTCCCGGTTCAGGTCAATGTAGCCGCCCAGAACCGGATGGATGTAGGCCGCGTCGAGGTAAACCAGCACGCCGCTTGGCCCCACGAACTGCGGGTTTACGCCAAAGGTTTCCGTCAGGTCCAGGACGCCGTCGTTGTCATCGTCCAGGTCAACCGGGTCACCAACCAGGTCGTTGTCGTTGTCGCACAAGAACTCGTAGGTAAACACCTGGTCGATGGGCGTAATGAAGCCATACGTCCAGGTGTTCATGGTGATGTTGTTGCCAACGTCGTTCGTGGCGTTGCCCCAGCGGTGCACGCCCGGCGTCGAGTCGGCGCCGTTGAGGCGAACCCGTTCGTTTTCGGGGGTGCCATTATTATCGGGAAACAGGTTGGTGGGCAGGTTGGTATCGTCCCAATACAGCCGGTCGAAGAACGTGTTGCCGCCGGAAGACGGGCGCACGTTTTGAACGCGCAAACCGTCATCGTTGCCTTCCGCGTCGTACAAGGGGTAGTTCACCGGCGCCCCGGTGCTGGTGAAGGACAAGGTGATTTTGACGTTGGGGCCCGGTGCGACTACCGCATTGAGCCTGTCCCGGCCGTTCCAGAGCAGCGTAGCAGGGACGTTGGCCTGCACCGTTTGCGTGAGCAGCACGTCGGTGTTGTCCTGAATGCCGTTGTTGTTCAGGTCGATGAGCACATTCACCGAGCCGCTCTCGCCACTGGTTGTGGTAAAAGCAGCCGAACCGGTGGCGTTGAGGGGGTTGCAGAAGAACTGCGCCGTGCGGCTAAATACCGGCACCGGCGCGCTGGGCCACAAGGTGATGTCCGGGTCGTTCACAAAGTTGAGGTATTCCGCGTAGCCGCCCGTGCCAATCTTGCTCTTCCGGCTCTCCGTAAAATCGGTGGACTCGGCGTTTGAGCCTTTGGCATTGGCCACGAAGAAGAAGTTCAGCGGCCGCATGCCCGCCAGCTCCACCTGCTTCACGTAGTATTGGCCGGCGGTGGGGCTGGGCACCAGCGTAAACATGTTGAACGTGGCCGAAAGCCGGTTCTCAAACTGCGTGCCACCAGAACGGCCCGACGTAAACGCCCAGAACTTGCTAAATAGCCGGCCTTTTTGCTCCTGGTCGGCGGCATTCTTTACGGTGAAGTCCCAGAAATCATAAAAGGACTGCTTGCCATCGGCCGACAATCCCGCTTCGTCAACCTGGGTCATTTCCACCCAGTAGTCACGGGTGCCGGTTTGGCTGGCCGGATAGGTTATGGTCAGGGCGTCGTAGCCGGTGGGGTTGGTGGCCGTTTTCGGGCCCGCCAGGTTTTGCGCCGCATCGTCAATTACGCCGGTTTGGTCGGGGCTCAGCTGCGCATTGAAGGGGTTGGTGCCCGTGGCCGTGGCTAGTGTTGTGGCCTGGCTTTGCTCCACGCCAAACTCATCAACCCACTTCACCGTGATAATTACCGCGTTTTGATTGACGTTCAGGCCGGTGGTGGTGCGCTGCAAGCCGTAGTACAGGGTTTCGCCGGGTTTCATCCGCACGTACATGCGCTGCTCGTCTGGCGCGTTCGGCTTGAGAAACAGCTGCGAAACCGGATTCGGCGAATTGGAGTCGTGAATCAGATATCCCGCTCGGGTATTCGTGGCCGAAGTCAGGTTTGCGGTAGTACCCGGATTATTGGGGGTTAGTTGCTTGGAGCCTTCAGCCCACACGACGGGGCTATTGTTCAGGCCGGTTATCAGGAGTGCGGCTAGCGCAGTCCAAACTCGTAAGTTGTGTTTCATGTTGGGTAGTAGGGTAGGGGGTGAGTAGATTTTAGGAGTTAGTAAAGCCAGTTGCGAACCGAGTTGGCAACCTGTGCCTGGGACACGGCGAGTGTTTTTACTTCAGAGGAAAAAGGGGTTATTTACAATTTTCTACCCATAGGCTGATAGTTACAAAGTGGTGAAGAGGGTTGAAACGCAAGTAGTATTATTTCCTGAAAGCTGCCAGCGAACCCCAACCTTAGATTAAGTATGTTTTTCTTTTAATTCGGAACAAAGTATGCCCACAGCAGTCAGTATCATTCTTCGAAGTACGAAAATCCTCTCCTTGCATGCAAGTAATTAGCAGGTTTCAATGAATTTAACTCTTTTTCAAACCAGTAAATTTCTAAGACGCCAACCCTTATACACTGAAAACTATTCTGCTCATTTCCACTTAAAACAATTATATTTAGAAAGAATCATTCAAATATTGGACGCGGACTCTATCCTTCCTTTTTAGCCCAAAAAGCAAACGGACGGGCCGCATTACGCGGCCC
>JAYSZD010000657.1:0-1425 GCA_043738185.1 Hymenobacter sp.
CGACAAAATTGGTGATAAACGTGCTTCCATCTCCGCTCTCCCCGGCCGCGCCGGCTTCTACGCCCCTCTTCGACCAGCACAACCGGCCGCTGGAGTACCTGCGCCTAGCCGTGACGGACCGCTGCAACCTGCGCTGCTTCTACTGCATGCCCGAAGAAGGAATCAAGTACATGCCCAAGCAGGAGCTGCTGACCTATGAGGAAATGCTGCGCCTCACTGGCCTGCTGGCCACCCTGGGCGTGCGCAAAGTGCGCCTGACCGGCGGCGAGCCCTTCGTGCGGCGCGACCTAGTGCCTTTTATGGAGCGCCTGGCCCAGCTGCCCGGCATCGACGATATTAGCCTGACAACCAATGGCGTGCTCACCGCACCGCACGTGCCCGCCCTGGCCCGCCTGGGCGTGAAGGCCGTGAACCTCAGCCTCGATACGCTGGACCGGGCCCGTTTTGCCAGCATCACGCGGCGCGACGAGCTGCCGCGCGTCATGGAAACTTTCTACGCCTTGCTGGAGGCCGGTATTCAGGTGAAAATCAACGCCGTGGTGATGGACGGCCAGAACATCGACGACCTAGTTCCGCTGGCTGAGCTCAGCCGCAACTTGCCGATTGACGTGCGCTTTATTGAGGAAATGCCTTTCAATGGCGGCAGCCACGCCGCCGGCCCGGCCTCGCTGCCCTGGAACCATGTTCGCATTCGCCAGCACCTGGAGCAGCATTTCGGCGCGCTGCTGCCGGTGAGCATGGCGGCCGGGGCCACGGCTTCGGAATACCGCGTGGCCGGGCACCAGGGCACGGTGGGCATCATCGCGGCGTATTCGCGCACCTTCTGCGGTACCTGCAACCGCCTGCGCCTCACGGCCGAAGGCGGCATCAAAACTTGCCTCTACGACCAGGGCGTGCTCGATACCCGCGCCCTGTTGCGCGGCGGCGCCTCGGACGCCGACATCACGGCCGCGCTCAGCGACGCCTTCCGCTACCGGGCGGCCAATGGCTTCGAGGCCGAGCGGCAGCGGCCCCTGCACCAGCTCAGCTTCGAGAGCATGGCCACGATTGGGGGGTAGCGGACGTAGCGCGGTCGTACCCGGAGGGACTTTGCGAGTCCGTGCGTGGCGCAGTCCGGGTGTAGTTCCTGCGGCCTGCGTCGACCATTCGACTAATACTGCCCGCCCGCCAACAAGCCCGCAGCTACTTGGTTGTCGGTGCTATCCTCCGCCCATGCCCCAACGGGCCCTGCTATGAAACAAGAAAAATTGCTGCTGTTCCTGCTCGCGGCGGTGCAGTTCACCAACATCCTGGATTTCGTCATCATGATGCCGCTGGGGCCGCAGCTGATGCCGGAGCTGGGCATCGGGCCCCGGCAGTTCGGGCTGGTGATTTCGGCCTACACCTTCAGCGCGGGGACCACGGGCCTGGCGGCGGCTTTCTTTC
>JAYSZD010000658.1:0-9053 GCA_043738185.1 Hymenobacter sp.
CCGACTTGCAGACCTGGTTTTATTGGAAAAAGGCCGCCCATTGGGCGGCCTTTTTGCTGTTTTTGCTGTACCTGCTTTAGAAAAAATACGAATGTTGCCGACCACAGAATCCGACGAATCCGCTGAATCCGATAAATCCGCGGTTCAGACATTGAAGCGGAAGTGCATGATGTCGCCGTCCTGCACCACGTATTCTTTGCCTTCGACGGCCATTTTGCCGGCTTCTTTGATTTTTACTTCGGTCTTGAATTCCTGGTAATCGGCCAGCTTAATTACCTCGGCGCGGATAAAGCCTTTCTCGAAATCGGAGTGAATGACGCCGGCCGCAGCGGGGGCTTTGTCGCCGCGATGCACGGTCCAAGCGCGTACTTCCTGCACGCCGGCGGTGAAGTAGGTAATCAGATTCAGCAGTTCGTAACTGGCCCGGATGAGCTTGTTCAGGCCCGACTCGGTGAGGCCGTATTCGCCCAGGAACATCTCCTTTTCTTCGGGGTCTTCCATGTCGGCAATCTGCGCTTCGATGGCGGCCGAAACCAATACCACTTGCGCGCCTTCGGCTTTCACGTGCTCGCGCAGGGCGGTTACGTGGTTGTTGTCGTTGCTGGCAATGCTGGCCTCGTCCACGTTGGCCACGTAAATCACGGGCTTGATGGTGAGCAGCTGCAGGTCGGCCACGGCTTCCAGCTCGTCAGCGGTAGCCACCACGGCGCGGGCGTTCTGGCCGGCTTCAAGCTCGGCTTTGAAGCGTTGCAGGATGGCTACTTCCTTTTTGGCCACGGCATCGCCGGCTTTGGCGCTGCGCTCCGATTTCACCAGCTTCTTGTCGATGCTCTCCAAATCCTTGATTTGCAGCTCGGTATCAATAACGTCTTTATCGAAAACGGGGTCGACGCCGCCGGCTACGTGCACGATGTTAGGGTCGTCGAAGCAGCGCACCACGTGAATGATAGCGTCGACCTCGCGGATGTTGGCCAGGAATTTATTGCCCAGGCCCTCGCCCTTGCTGGCGCCTTTCACCAGGCCGGCAATGTCGACAAACTCAATGATGGTGGGCAGTACGCGCTTGGGGTTCACCAGCGCCTCCAGAATCTGGAGCCGCTCGTCGGGCACGGTAATTACGCCCACGTTAGGCTCGATGGTGCAGAACGGATAGTTGGCCGATTCGGCCTTGGCGTTCGAAAGCGCGTTGAAAAGAGTGGATTTACCGACGTTCGGCAAGCCGACGATACCGCAGCGGAGGCCCATTTTTTGGAGTTATGAGTTGTGAGTTATGAATTATGAGTTGCGCACAATTCGGCCGCAAAGGTACGCCTTCTGCCCACGCAAAATGGCGCGAACGGACCATTGCCCATTCACGCCATTGATATCTTAAAAAAGCTATTGGCTGACAGCTATTGGCTACCAGCTTTTTTTCTAGTAGTTTTCCTCGCTTTTGTTAGGGTCGAAGGCGGGGCGCTCGAACTCGGGGCGGGGCCGGTCCCGGTCGTCAAATTCGCGTGGGCGGTCCAGCTCGGCTACTTCTTCGGGGGTCAGCAATTCCTCACGGACATACTCAACGGCGTCCTGCAGGGCATCTACAAATTTCAGAAAATCTTCCTTATAGAGGAATATCTTGTGCTTTTCGTAGGAAACCGAGTCGTCACTGTTCTGACGGCGCTTACTTTCGGTGATGGTCAGGTAGTAATCCTGGCCGCGGGTGGCTTTCACGTCGAAGAAGTACGTGCGCTTGCCGGCTTTTATGCGTTGGGAATAAATTTCTTCCTGGTCGTGACGGTCGTCCACGGGAATGGGGTTGGGGTATGAGTGGGAAATAGAATTGGTCGGTTGATTGAAAGGCCTAACTTACAACTGACGCGGACAACAGGCAAACACCTCTGCAAAGGTGGGGTTGCAGAAACAAAAGGGTACGCCCCGTGAAACGACCCACTCAGCTAGTCGCAGAAACTTTCCCGCGTCAGTAGCTGGTTAGCCTTCGTCACCACAATGCGTCAAACAACGCAGCACAACCGTTCTTTATATTTTTAAAGTTCTTCCTGTCTCCCAATCATGCCCATCGACCTCGCCGCCATCCGCTCCTTCGAAAACCTCGAATTTTTGGCGCGCCAGCTGGTCGATGGCTTCATTACCGGGCTGCACCAGTCGCCGTACCACGGGTTTTCGGTGGAGTTTTCGGAGCACCGCCTCTACAATCCCGGCGAGAGCACCAGACACATCGACTGGAAGGTATTTGCCCGCACCGACAAGCTGTTTGTAAAGCGCTACGAGGAAGAAACCAACCTGCGCGCGCACATTCTGCTCGACGTGAGCCCCAGCATGTATTACCCCGCGCCGGGCCACGATAAGCTGAAATTCAGCATTTTGGCTACAGCTGCCCTCACCACCCTGCTCACCCGGCAGCGCGACGCCGTAGGCCTCGTCACTTTTGCCGAAACCGTGGAGCTGCAAACGCCGGTGCGCTCCACCAGCACGCACCGCCACACCCTGCTGCTGGCCCTGCAACAGCTGCTGGAACGCCCGCCGGCCCCCAAAACCGTGCGCGGCACTAACGTGGCCGGCACCGTGCACGCCATTGCCCAGCAGATTCCCAAACGCTCGCTCGTCATCATTTTCAGCGACATGCTGGGGCGCAGCTCCGCCGAGCAGGAGGCGGCCCTGGCGGCCCTGCAGCACCTCAAGCATCAGCACCACGAGGTGCTACTGTTCCATGTGCTGGACCGGGCCACGGAGGCCGATTTCGACTTCGCCGAGCGGCCTTACATCTTTGAGGACATCGAGACGGGCCTCGAAATCAAGCTGCAGCCCTCCCAGATAAAAGAACAGTACCGCGCGGCCATGACGGCCTACGAGCAGGAGCTGGCCTTGCGGTGCGGGCAGCTGCGCATCGACTTTGTGCCCGTGGACGTGCGCGAGCCGTTCGAGAAGGTGCTGTACGCTTACCTGGTGAAGCGCGGCAAAGTCCGATAGGCTTGTTTAGTTGTTAGGTATTGGTTGCCGGTTGTTGGAGGGCATTCGGACGGGGCCTCACCAGACCAACCTCCTGCTTTTGAACAGTTATTCACGTTAAACAATACGCATGCCGCCTCTGGAATTTACGTTGGTGATGGTGGGCGCCCTGGTGCTTTTCGCGCCCATCACGGGCTACATTGCTGCTAGCTATGGCCGGTCGTTCTGGCGCTGGTATGGCTTGGGGTTACTCCTGCCCTTTGTCTCCGTGTTTGTGGCAATTTTTGTGGCCATCCGTGCCCGGTGGGCCGAGGAAAAAGCCGACCCCAACCGCCGAAAATACTGAACCGGCACGCCACTATTCAGCCCGCCGCCCGGCGTAATTTTGCCCCGGCCCGCGTTGCGCGGGTCGCTGCTGTCTATGATTGAAGTTCTCACTGCCGTTCTGGGCCCCCTCTTTTTCATGCCGCTGATGACGGCTTTCATGGCCTACAGCCACGAACGGTCGTTCTGGCGCTGGTTTGGGGTGGGCTGTGCGTTGCCCTACTTCTCCCTGTTCGCGATTATGTTCGTGGTATACCGCGACAAGAAGCGCCCGGTACCGGCAATGGCCTAAACCGCCCCGTGGGGCGGCTGTTATTCATTTTTCCTTTTCTTTTTTCTCTTTTATGTACCCAACCCTTCTGTTGCTGCACTCTTGGTCCCGTTGGTTCGTGCTCATTTTTGGCCTCATTGCCGTGTACCGCGCCTACGTGGGCTGGTCGGGCCGCCGCGCCTTTGTGGGAGCCGACAACGGCATGAGCGCTGCTTTTTCCGGCTTTACCTGGCTACAGGTACTCATCGGCTTCGGCCTGTATTTTGGCGTCAGCCCCTGGGGCCTGAACGCCATGAAGCAAGCCGGCGCCATGAAAGACCCCACGGCCCGCTTCTTCGGCATGGAGCACGTAGCGGTGATGATACTGGCCGCCATTGTGGCCCAGGTAGGCCGCATCGTGGTCAAAAAAACCAGCGACTCCACGGCCAAGCACAAGCGGGCTTTCCTGTACTTCGGCATTGCCCTGCTACTCATATTGGTCATGATTCCGTGGGGCATCTGGAATCCGGCGCGGCCGCTGTTTCGTTTTTAATTACTAGTTTTAAAGCCCGACAGTCGCTGCTCATCGGCAGGGCTGCCCCTTATCTATTGACGTACCCGTGACCACGACGCCCAAACGCTGTTATTCCGTTGAGGACTTCTCTGATTTAATCAACTCAAGCCTGCAAAAGCTTGAGCGGCGGAAAGAAGCACAGCAGCACTACGGCAGCCTGCTGGCCGTATTACGCCAGCAGGTAGATTCCTACCGCCAGCGGCGCTCGTAGCAGTAGGCAAGGCCACCCAGTGGCCCGTTTATCTTGCGCAGGCACAGCATTCCGACCGGATACCCATCCGGTCGGAATGCTTTTTTTTTGGCCGTACTACTCAATACCCAAACCCTCCCATACTTCGCAGACTACGCATAAAATAGGCGTTTGGGCAGCGGGCGCGCATACTACCTACATTACTGTTTATCAACGAACTATTGTAGCAACGCAAAGCACACCGACTGCTATCGGGAGAGCTTTCAACCCCATCCGACCGGGAGACCGTAGAGGCAGCGCGTCAGAAAAAATCCTACCTTCACAGCGAAACCACCCCTCCCACCCAACCTATTTTTTGATGTCCAACCTGCACGAACATGCCCAAATAAGTGGCCAGACCCTGCGGCCCGAAAGCCTCATGATGAGCTACGGCTACACCCCCGCCTGGAGTGAGGGCGCCATCAAACCGCCTATTTTTCAGACGTCTACGTTCGTATTCAAAAACGCCGAAGAGGGCAAGGCTTTCTTCGAGCTGGCCTACGGGCTACGCCAGGCCGACCCCGACGAGGAAATGGGCCTCATCTACTCGCGCCTCAACAACCCCAGCCTGGAAATTCTGGAGCACCGCCTCACCCTCTGGGACGGCGCCGAGGAGGCCGCCAGCTTTGCCAGCGGCATGGCCGCCATCAGCACCACGCTGCTGGCGCTGCTCAAGCCCGGCGATGTGGTGCTGCACTCCGAGCCCGTGTACGGCGGCTCCGACTTCTTCCTGAAAAACGTGTTGCGCAAGTTTGGCATCACGGCCGTGGGCTTCCGCCCCACGGCCACGCCCGAAGAGCTGACGGCCCAGGTGGCCGGCATCGAGCAGGGCCGCCTGGCCATGATATTCGTGGAAACCCCCGCCAACCCCACCAACCACCTCGTAGACCTGGAAGCCTGCGCCGCCCTGGCCCGCCAGCACAGCACGCCCGACCATCCCATTCGCCTGGTGGTGGACAATACCTTCCTGGGCCCGGTATTCCAGCACCCGCTCAAGCACGGCGCAGATGTGGTGCTGTACTCGGCCACCAAGTTCATTGGCGGCCATTCCGACCTCATTGCCGGCGCAGCTCTGGCCAGCAAACCGCTCATGAAGGAAATCAAGGCCATGCGCACCTTCATGGGTACCATGTGTGACCCCAACACCGGCTGGATGCTGATGCGCAGCCTCGAAACCCTCAAGCTGCGCATGGAGCGCGCCGCCCAATCGGCCCAAACTATTGCCGACTGGCTGCGCACGCATCCGCTGGTGGCGCGCACCTACTACCTCACGCACCTGGAGCACAACCTGGCCCAGCAGGACATCTACCAGCGCCACTGCCTCTCGCCCGGCTCCATGATTTCCTTCGACATCCGGGGCGGCGAGGCCGAAGCCTTCCGCTTCCTCAACGCCCTCAAGCTAATCAAGCTGGCCGTGAGCCTGGGCGGCACCGAAAGCCTGGCCGAGCACCCCGGCACCATGACGCATTCCGACATCACCCTCGATGAGCAGGCCGAAATGGGCATTACCCCCCAAATGATTCGCCTCAGCATCGGCGTAGAAGACCCGCAGGACTTGATACTGGACATCAGCCAGGCCTTTGAGGCCGTGGGGATATCCCAGCCAGTGCACTACATGGAAATGGCGTAGTTAGGCGTTCTTCTTCAACGACCTTGCATAAGTCTTTTCAAGACCTATTTTCCAAGAAGCGCTGTCCTCTTTCCCAGAAGGCAGGGCTTTTACTTATTACTATATTTCGGCAACAATCCAGGCAGGAACGGATTCTGCCTGGATTGAAATATTCTTGCACACTTCATTCTCCTGCCGCTTATGGGCTTCTTTTCCGGACTTCTTGACAATGCAGGCGCCGTTCAACCCAGCGACCTGAACAGCGACTACGGCATGCTGCTGGCCAGCGGCGAAACCATTGAAATCGGCTTTAAGCTGGTGCGCGACGTATTTATCTTCACCACCAAACGCCTGATTTTGGTGGATAAGCAGGGCCTGACGGGCAAAAAGTCAGAGTACCTGTCGGTGGCGTACAAGAGCATTTCCCGCTTCAGCATCGAAACCGCCGGCCACCTCGACCTCGACGCCGAGTTGAAAATCTGGGTGTCGAGCGAAACACTGCCCAGCATTACCCGCAAATTCAGCAGCGGTGTGAACATCTATGACGTGCAGCGCGTGCTGGCGCAGCACGTGCTGGGCTAGTCAAGCACCGGGAGGATGAAGCGTAGGTTAAGAGCAGATTCTGAAGGCCATCCTGTTTGCAAATAAATAAGCCGCGTCCTATATTGTACAACCCGGTATTTCCCGGCGCTTTTTCTGACATTCATTGCTTATGTCATTCGACTACTTCACGCACCTCACGGTGGCCGAATCACTCGAAACCGCTTCGGTTGGCGCACCACCGGTCCCACAGGCCGCCGTTTGCCTTAACTGCAGCCACGCGGTGCCCGACCGCTACTGCGGCCGGTGCGGGCAGGATGCGCACCACACGCACCGCCTGACGCTGAAGGACATGCCCCACGATGTGCTGCACTCTATCTGGCACGTAGATAAGGGTATTCTGTACACGCTCAGGACGATGGTGCGGCGGCCCGGCCCCACCATCCGGGCCTACCTCGCTGGCCAGCGCGCCGACCACTTCCGGCCCTTGTCGCTACTATTTATGATAACGGGGCTCTACGCGCTGCTCGCGGCGGTGCTGCACATTCAGATGCTGCCGCCCCGCGACCCCACTGTTCCTGAAGCTGTATGGAAGATGCAGCAAGTCTCCACTGGCTTTATGATGAAGTATCTGTCCTGGGGCTACGTGGCCACGGTGCCGGTATGGGCCCTGTTTGCGCGCTGGTTTCTGCGGCGCGGCGGCTACAACTACGCCGAATGCCTGATTATCGCGGCCTTCATTACGGCCATCATGAACTTCTTTGCCTTACTGTACCTACCGGTAACGTACACCTACAGTGGCACGCCCCAGATTGGCACTGCTAGTATGTGGTTTATGCTGCCGGCCTTTGGGTATGCCATTTGGGCGTATAGCAGCCTGCTCAAGCATACCGGCATGCACCTGGCCCGCCGCCTGTGGTGCGGCTTCATGACTTACATGCTGGGCTACGTGACCTGCATTCTGGTGATTGTGATTACCACCTACGCCCTCAACTGGTCCACGTTCAAGGAGGCTATGAAGCAGCAGATGGAGCAACAGGCCAAGGCTGCCAAGGCCGTCCCCCGGCCGCGCTAGCATCCGCGGGTTGTTTGACAACAACAAAAAAACCCCGCCGCTGAGCATCAGCGGCGGGGTTTCTTGCTTTAAGCACTTAGCGGCAATTACTGCCCCAGCACAATGGCGAACACCAGCGGCGCCACAATGGTGGCGTCGCTTTCGATGATGTACTTCGGGGTTTTCTCGCCCAGCTTGCCCCAGGTGATTTTCTCGTTGGGCACGGCGCCGGAGTAGCTGCCGTAGCTGGTAGTGGAGTCCGAAATCTGGCAGAAGTAGCCCCACAGCGGCACGCTGGTGCGGCCCAGGTCCTGGTGCAGCATGGGCACCACGCAGATGGGGAAGTCGCCGGCAATGCCGCCGCCAATCTGGAAGAAGCCCACGGTGCTCTCGTCGGTGGCCTGCGCCGTGTACCAGTCGGCCAGATACATCATGTACTGGATGCCGGTGCGCATGGTGTGCACGTTTTTCACGTCGCCAGTCATCACGTGGCCGGCGTAGATGTTGCCCAGCGTGGAGTCTTCCCAGCCGGGGCAAATGATGGGCAGGTTTTTCTCGGCCGCGGCCAGCATCCAGGAATTCTTGGGGTCAATCTGGTAGTACTGCTCCAACTCGCCCGAAAGCAGAATCTGGTAGAAGAATTCGTGGGGGAAATACGCTTCGCCGGCCTTGTCGGCCTTTTCCCAGAACTTCAGCACCGAGTGCTCCAGGCGGCGCATGGCCTCCTCCTCGGGAATGCAGGTATCGGTCACGCGGTTCATGTGGCGCGCCAGCAGCGCGGTTTCGTCGGCGGCGGTCAGGTCGCGGTAGTTGGGCACCCGCTCGTAAAAGTCGTGGGCCACGAGGTTGAAGATGTCCTCTTCCAGGTTGGCGCCCGTGCAGCTGATGATGTGCACCTTGTCTTGCCGAATGAGCTCGGCCAGCTGAATGCCCATTTCGGCGGTGCTCATGGCGCCGGCCAGGGTTATCATCATTTTACCGCCATCGGCGAGGTGCTTGTTGTAGCCATCGGCCGCGTCGATGAGGGCTGCGGCGTTGAAATGGCGAAAGTGGTGGCGGAGGAAATTGGTTACTTGCATTGGGGGAAATTAGATAATTAAAAGAACGTCATGAAAAAGAACGTCATGCTGAGCTTGCCGAAGCATCTCTACCTCAATACTAAATGAAATTAGTTGTGCAGTAGAGATGCTACGGCAAGCTCAGCATGACCATTCTGTCTGATGCGCAACCAGGTTAAACCGGCGACTCAATCATCAGATTATGATTGGTGTAGATGCAGATATCGGCCGCGATGTGCAGGCCTTCCTCTACCATCTGGCGGGCGGTGAGGTGGGGGGCGTGCTTCTTGAGGGCCAGCGCGGCGGCCTGCGCATACATCGCGCCGGAGCCAATGGCGGCCACGTCGGAATCCGGCTCCAATACGTCGCCGGTGCCGCTAAGGATTAGCAGCTCGTCTTTGTCGGCTACCACCATCATGGCTTCCAGCTTGCGCAGGTACTGGTCTTTGCGCCATTCCTTGGCCAGCTCAAT
>JAYSZD010000659.1:0-3457 GCA_043738185.1 Hymenobacter sp.
CCTTCGCTCGACGGCCAGTACACGGTATTCGGCGAAATAATCGAAGGCCAGGACGTCATTGACAGGATTGCCAACGAACCCGTGGAGTCCGACAAGTGGCCTATCAAAGACATTCCCATCAAGGTGGAAGTCGTGAAATAAACAGCTCTAGTGAAACGGCCCCGACACTAAACGCGGCCTGATGCCGTTAAGGCGAGCTTATTCCCAGCCATGCCCTTCACGTTTTCTCACCCGGCGGCGGTGCTGCCGTTGCTTCTACTGCCGCGCCGCTGGCGCTCGGCCACGGGCCTGCTAGTTGGCAGCATGGTTCCGGATTTTGAGAAGTTCATTCGCATGAGCTCGCACGACCCCTACAGCCACACCTGGCGCAGCATTTTCTATTTCAACCTGCCGTTGGGGCTGCTGCTGGCCTTTGTTTTTCACTTGGTGGTGCGCGATGCGCTGATTGCGCACCTACCCGATTTTTTGCACGCCCGGTTCCGCCGGTTTGCAGGGCTCGATTGGGCGGCTTACGCCCGGCATCATGCCGGCACGGTAGTTTTTTCGCTTCTGGTGGGCACCGTTTCACACATTCTAATCGACAGCTTCACCCACGTGGATGGGCGAGGCGTGCAGCTGTTTCCGGCGCTGCGGGATTGGGTGTTTGAGGGCGATGCCAACATGCGGTTTTATTCACTACTGCAAAAGCTGTTTTCGGTAATGGGCGGGGTGGCGCTGGCTTGGTTCCTGTGGCAGCTGCCTCACGAAAACCCTCTCCTGCCTCGGCGGAATACGGTTTTTTTCTGGGGCTCGATGGCCGCTTCAGGCGTGGCGGTACTGGTGCTGCGGCTGCAGCTTGGCTGGGCGGTGGGCTTCGATAATTTTTACCACGCCTCCATCATCGCCATTTCGGCGGGGCTGACCGGGCTGGTGCTGGCTTCGGCGCTGGTTAAAATACGCGTGTATTTCAGCACGTAGGTCCGCTTAGCTACCAGGCATCCGCAACCATAAAGGCTTCGAGCAGGGGCGCCAAGTAACTGGCGGAAACCGAGGCGCCGGACAGCCGCTCCACATGCTGCTGAAAGTCGCTGCTCTCAACGGCGCGGAACCGCATCGACCAGTCGGCGAAGGCGCGCTCGGGCACCGGGCCATCGGCAAGCCTGGTTACGCCCCGGTGCCGCACATCGGCCGCAATGCGGCTGAAAAGGGCCTGTACCTGCTCCTGCTCGCCCTCCAACACCTGCATGATATTGCCTTCGCTGTACAGGAGCACGCCCGTGAGGCCCAGGCGGACGTTGGTAGCGCGCCAACGGGCCAGCAGCTGGCGCAGCTCGGGTTCGGGAAATGGCAGCGTGGCCGTACTGGTGTAAACGAGGTGGTGCATGCAAGCGGTACTGTTCGATTAACCCAAAAGTAGGGGTTTAGGACAACGCAGACAACCTCAACCGTTACCGCTGCCCCATAAAAAGGCCCGCTCCCAAGGGGAAACGGGCCTTCTTCTATCAGGAGGGAAAACAGTTTTTCACTCTTGATTCAACTAGCTTCCTGCAAATAGCTTACCAGATTTTAGAACGGTCGGCGGTGGGGCGCATCATTTTGCTGCCATCCTTGCAGCCGAAGGCCTCGAAGAACTCCGGCATGTTCATCAGCGGGCCGTTGGTTCGGAACTCGGCGGGCGAGTGCGGGTCGGTCTGCACCTGCTGGCGCAGGGCTTCAGGCCGGGAGTTGTTGCGCCAGATTTGGGCGTAGCCCAAAAAGAAACGCTGCTCGGGCGTGAAGCCGTCGATGGTTTTGCCGGCCTTGGCCTGGGGCGTTTTCTTGAACGCGGCGTAGGCAATGGTGAGGCCGCCGAGGTCGGCCAGGTTCTCGCCCATGGTCAGTTTGCCGTTCACGTGCACCGAATCCAGCGGCATGAAGGCATCGTACTGCTTGCCCACAATGTCGGCCTTGGCGTTGAATTTGTCGGCGTCCTCTTTGGTCCACCAGTCGCGCAGGTTGCCCTGCGAGTCGTACTGCCGGCCCTGGTCGTCGAAGCCGTGGGTCATTTCGTGGCCAATCACGGCCCCGATGCCGCCGTAGTTCACCGCGTCGTCGGCCTTGGGGTCGTAGA
Source organism: Hymenobacter sp. (assembly GCA_043738185.1). Classification (GTDB taxonomy): domain Bacteria; phylum Bacteroidota; class Bacteroidia; order Cytophagales; family Hymenobacteraceae; genus Hymenobacter. The sequence goes on from JAYSZD010000659.1 coordinate 2,090, forward strand.
AGGGCGGCTGCAAAATGCCGGCCGGGAACACAATTTCGTTCATCGGCGGGTTGTAGTAAGCATTCACCGTGGGCGGCGTCATGCCCCACTCGTTGCGGTCGATGGGCTTGCCAAACTTGCTGATTTCGTCTTTGCTGGCCCACTCACGGGCGGCCAGCAGATTTTTCAGGTACGACTCCCGGCTCACGGTCAGCGCCGAATAATCCTTCCACTTATCGGGGTAGCCAATCTTCACCACGAAGGCGTTGAGTTTAGTCAGCGCCTCCTTTTTGGTGCCCTCGCTCATCCAGTCCGTCGCTTTGATGCGGTCAGCATAGGCCACGCGCAGGTTCTCAATCATCTCCTTGGCCTTGGCTTTGGCCGCAGGCGAGAAGGCTTTCTCCACGTAAATCTGGCCAAAGGCTTCGCCCAAAGCGCGGTCGGTGGCGCTGAGGGTGCGCTTCCAGCGGGGCTGCTGCTTTTTGGCGCCGCTCAGCGTCTGCGAAAAGCGGAAGCTTTCGTCGATGAAGTTTTGGGGCAGGGCGGCCGTCACGCTGCTCACCAAATGGAACCGCAGGTACTGCTTCTGGTCAGCAATGGGCTCGTCCTTGAGCATGGCGCTCACTTCTTTCAGAAACTCGGGCTGGCCAATAATTACCTCCTGGGCTGCGGCCAGGCCGTTTTCTTTCAGTGTGAGCGGCAGGGCCAGGTTGGGGTAGGCGGCGTCGGCCTGCGCCAGCGTCATCTTATTATAGTTGGCGTAGGGGTCGCGCAGGTCCACGCGGCTTTTGCTGGCTTTGGCCAGGCGGGTTTCGATGCGCACGACGGCGGCGGCGTTGGCCTTGGCCGTGGCCTCGTTGTCGCCGAGCATCTTGAAGGTATTCACCAGATACGTGTCGTAGGCCGTGCGAATAGCTTTCGAGCGGGCGTCGTCCTTCAGGTAGTAGTCGCGGTCGGGCAGCGTAAGGCCACCCTGGCCCATCTGCACCGCGTACTGCGTGCTGATTTTTTCGTCCTGCCCCACGTAAAAACCATACCACACGCTGCCGGTGTGGGCTTTGGGGTCGGCCAGAAAGCGTTGCATCTCGCCCAGGTCCTTGATGGCCGCGATGCGATTGAGGTGCGGCTGCAGGTATTTCAGGCCAGCGGCGTCGATGGCGGCCGAGTCCATAGCCGAGGCGTAGAAGTCGCCCACTTTCTGCTCGTTCGAACCTTTGCGGGCCTTGGGAGCCTTCTTGGCGGCATCGTCCAGGATGCTGCGCAGGGTGGCGTAGTTGCGGTCGGCCAGCTCATTGAACGAGCCCCAGCGCGATTCGGCGGCGGGAATTGGGTTGTTCTTCAGCCAGCTTCCCGAGGCATAGCGAAAGAAGTCTTCGCAGGGCTGCACCG
>JAYSZD010000660.1:0-8985 GCA_043738185.1 Hymenobacter sp.
GGGCGCGGTGGGCACGCCCCTGGCCGCCGGCACTACCCGCCAGGCTTCCCCCGGCGCCTACCCCAATCCAGTAGCCGGCACCCTGAGCTACCCGGTGCCGGCGGGCCTGAAAACCCACCGCCTGGTGGTACTGGATACCACCGGCCGCCAGGTACTGAGCAAAACCTGCGTAGCTGCCGGCGAGCTGCACACGCTGGATGTGGCGGCCCTCAAACCCGGCCTGTACGTGGTGCGCATCAGCAGCCTGACTTACAACACCGAGTTTAAAATAAGTAAGCTGTAAGCTGCAGGCCACAAGTCTGGGCCTGTTCTACAATGCTTGCGGCTTAAAGCCTGAAGACCGAAGCTAACAGTTTAACCCGAGGCGTGGTGGCAGGCCGTTACAGACGAGGTACCCGGGCAGTGCTGGTTTCAAGAATTGCGAACCAGACAGTGCTTAGGTTCCGGCTTTCTGTTACTTTTAGAAACCGGAAACTTTGAAAATAGCGCGTGATTTTTCGGAACCAGACTGCATCCGGCAGTTGAAGCTGGATGACGAGCGCGCGTTCGACGCCCTGTTTCGCCATTACAGCGCCCTGGTTCACTGGTTTGTCTACAGCTACCTGAAGTCGCGAGCGGAGGTCGAGGAAACCGTGCAGGACTGTTTTCTGAAAATCTGGGAGAAGCGGCAGGAGCTGCGCGACGACGTGCCGCTCAAGGGCTACCTGTTTACCGTCGCCCACCACGCCATTCGCAACCAGCTGCGCCGCAACCAGCTGCGCCGCAACCAGCGCTAGTGGTTCAGCGACCAGGGCGCGGCCCGCACGGCCCTGGCCACGGCCAGCGCCGCCGCTGATGCCCGCCTGCAGGTGTACCCCACCGTGGCCAATCAGGAGGTGCGGCTCGACTACAACGCCGCCGCCGCGCCGCCGCTCAGCCTGAGCCTGTGCGACCTGACCGGCCGGGTGCTGAGCAGCCAGCTCCGACCCGTGACGGCTGGTAACAACCATTTCACACTGCCCGTCAGCACCCTGGCCGCTGGCATCTACCTGTTGCGCGTGGACACCACCAAAGGCGCCCTCGTGCGCCGGGTGGTGGTAGCGCACTAGCGCGGTGGCTGCCGGACCGGGCGGGTTCGGCAGCCACTTTTTTTCTTGTTTTTTAAGCATGCGATGGCTGGGTTGGCAAAGGGCCATTGGAATACCCGCCGGCCTGGCCGCCGCCTTGCGACGTGTGTTGTACGTGTATCAGTACCCGCTAAAAATCATTCTGCAAGCCACGCAGCCAGCTTTTCACCCAAATACCTTACCGCACGGCCGGCTACATTTGCTCAGATTCGGGACTGGCGCACGCAGCCGTTTTTTTTGCACCACTCCCTTCGCCCTTGCCCCGCGATAGCAGTATTTTGCTCTGTACTAACTCTTCCGATATGCCCTTCAAAATCCCATCCGTCCTCCTGCTTTCCGTGCTTGGCTTCGGGGCCAATGCACAGCAGCCGAAGTCGAAATCCGCTACCGCCCGTCCCGCTACTGCTGCCTACTCGGCGGCAGGCAAAACGGCCCAGGTGTACGCCACCGTGGCCGGCACCAGCCAGCGCCTGGCGGCCGGCGAAAAGCTGGCCTTCACGCCCGCCGGTCAGCCCCTCGAAACCCAGGTCTGCGTTTTTATTGACCCCAACCATTCGTTCCAAACCATGCTCGGCATCGGCGGGGCGCTCACCGATGCCTCGGCCGAGACCTTTGCCAAGCTGCCCAAAGCCCAGCAGCAGGAGCTGCTGCAAGCCTACTACAGCCCCACATCCGGCATCGGCTACACGCTGGCCCGCACCAGCATTCACAGCTCGGACTTTGCCAGCGGCAGCTACACCTACGTGGCCGACAACGACAAGGCGCTCAAAACCTTCAGCGTGAAGCACGACCAGCAGTTCCGCATTCCCTTCATCAAGCAGGCGCAGGCGGCGGCCGGCGGCAAGCTCACAATGTACGTGGCCCCGTGGAGCCCGCCGGCCTGGATGAAGGACTCGGGCTCGATGCTGAAGGGCGGCAAGCTGCTGCCTGCCTACCGCCAGGCCTGGGCCGACTACTACGTGAAGTTTATTCAGACCTACGAGAAGCTGGGCATTCCCATCTGGGGCCTGAGCGTGCAGAACGAGCCCATGGCCACCCAGACCTGGGAATCCTGCATCTACACCGGCGAGGAAGAGCGCGACTTCATTAAAGGCTACCTCGGGCCTACCCTGGCCAAAGCCGGTATGGGCGGCAAAAAGCTCATTGCCTGGGACCACAACCGCGACCTGCTGACCCAGCGGGCCGCCGCCGTGCTCGACGACCCCGAGGCGGCCAAGTACGTGTGGGGCATCGGCTACCACTGGTACGAAACGTGGACCGGCAGCGCCATGCTCTTCGACAACGTGCGCCGCGTGCACGAAACCTACCCCGACAAAAACCTGCTCTTCACCGAAGGCTGCCTGGAGAAATTTGAGTTTGCCAAAGTGGACCGCTGGGACCTGGGCGAGAAGTACGGTATGTCCATGATTGGCGACTTCAACGCCGGCACCGTGGGCTGGACCGACTGGAACGTGCTGCTCGACGAAACCGGCGGCCCCAACCACGTGGGCAACTTCTGCTACGCCCCCATCATCGGCGACACCCGCACCGGCAAGCTCATCTACACCAACGCCTACTACTACATCGGCCACTTCTCCAAGTTCATCCGCCCCGGCGCCAAGCGCATCGGCGCCGCCGCCAACCGCGACGTGCTGCAAACCACGGCCTTCCGCAACCCCGACGGCAGCGTGGCCGTGGTGGTGATGAACCAGACCGACAGGCCGCTGGAGTTCCAGCTCCGGCTCGCCGGCCAAGCCGCCAAAACCACCGCGGCGGCCCACTCCATTATGACTTTTGTAATCTAGAAAGCACTGCGAGCCAGCGCCAAACGGCAAGCTGCCGGATTGCCATTGCTGGCGGTCCGGCAGCTTGCCGTTTGGCGTTAAAGCGCTGTCGCCAAGGTTCGCCCGCCAATAGAAATTGCAGCAAAAAGCACCGGCTTTATGCTGTCTTAGCAGCTTTTGCTTTCTTCGGTGAACTGGCTTTCCTGGCTGCTACTGGCTTTTTGCGCTTGGTTTTTTTCTTGCGGGGCGGCAGGCGCTCCCGCTCGGCTTTGCGCTCGGCCCGCAGCAGCAGGCGCTCGGGCAGCCGCGCCATAAGGCGGTCGCGCACGAACTGCGCCAGGCCCGATAGCGGCACCAGCTGTGTGGTGCGTAGGAACTGCCCCACTTCGCGCAGCCGCAGCGTGCTCACGCCCCGCAATCCCAGCGCCAGCAGGTACTGCTTCACCTCTTCCAGCAGCAGCAGTCTGGCCAGCGGCGCCCGCGCTACGGTGGCGTTGTAGGCAGCGGCGCGGTGCAGGCGCAGCCCTTCGGCCGAAGCCACCAGCACGCCCACCCAATCCGGCAGCAGCGGCAGCAGCTTGTGCAAATGCTTTTCGGTGACTACAAAGGTGACAAAATCGTAGACTTCGCCGTAGCAGCGCAGCTGGTTGGCCACGCGTTGCAGGGTGTCACCGTCGCCTTTCACCTCGTAGCCGTGCATGAAGGCGGGCGTGATGTGCACCACATCGGCACGCGTGCTGCCGGTGGGAAGTTCGTCGATGAACACACCGCCGGTGAGCAAAGGATAGAGCAGGGCGCGGATTTCCGGGTCGTTCATGGCAACCTCAAAAGTAAGCCGGGCCAGGGGTTGGCGCAGCGGGCGGGTTGCCTGGAGCGGGACGGTCTTGTGAGTTTCGGAGTGGGTCCTGTACCTTGCCGGCCCCTGCGGGCGACCACGCTCTTCGCATTTTTTCGGCCGGCCGGGAGGCCGTTCTACTCCGGCCACCAGCATCCAGCTTCTGGTTTCCGCGGGCTCGGCCGCTTCTGCCTCTTTATACATGGCCAGAATCTAGCACCTGAATTACTAGTTGATTTAAAATCCCTGCCTTAGGATTGTAGCTGCCACCTGTTCATTGTCAGTTATTTCGCTGATGCCTAAAAACTGACAACCACCAGTCAGCAACTCTGAATCGTCTTTTTTTATGAGAAAAAATCTCCTCCTTGGCTTTCTGGCTGCCGGTTTGCTGGCTGCTGCTCCTGCTTCGCCCCCCGCGCCCCCGGCCGATGTGGACAGCTTGAAAACCCAGGCCATAAATGCGCTGGATGCCCTATACTCCGACTACCGGCAGGTCGCGCTCAGCATCTGGGGCTTTGCCGAGGTGGGCTTTAAGGAAACCAAAAGCTCGGCGTTGCTACAAAAAACCCTGCGCGACAACGGCTTCACAGTGCAGGCCGGCGTGGCCGAAATTCCCACGGCTTTCGTGGCCACTTACGGCAGTGGCAAACCGGTAATTGGCATTCTGGCCGAATTCGATGCCCTGCCCGGCTTGTCGCAGCAGGCCGGGGCTGAGAAAAAGCCCGTGCCGGGCATCGACGCGGGCCACGGCTGTGGCCACAACCTTTTCGGCACGGCCAGCGTGGCGACGGGCATCGAGCTGAAAAAACTCATCAAAGAAGGTAAATTCAAGGGCACCGTGAGAGTATACGGCACGCCAGCCGAAGAAGGTGGGAGCGGCAAAGTGTATCTGGTACGGGCGGGCTTGTTTAAAGACGTGGACGCGGTGGTGCACTGGCATCCCAGCAACCAGAACCGGGCCATGATGAGCAGCTACATCGCCAATTCCTCGGCCAAATTTCGCTTTCATGGCATTGCATCGCACGCCGCCGCCTCGCCCCAGCGCGGGCGCAGCGCCCTCGACGGCGTGGAAGCCATGAACCAAATGGTCAACATGATGCGCGAGCATGTACCCCAGGAAACCCGCATTCATTACATCATCACCAACGGCGGCAAGGCCCCGAACGTGGTGCCCGAATTTGCCGAGGTGTACTACTACGTGCGCCACCCCAACCGCGACGAAGTGCAGCAGACCTTTGCCCGCGTGGTGAAAGCGGCCGAAGGTGCTGCCCTGGGCACTGGTACCACGATGGATTATGAAATCATCGGCGGCACCCACGAGCTGCTGCTCAACGAAACCCTGGCCCGCGCCCTGCAGGTGAACCTGGAGCGCGTGGGCGGTGTGACTTACACCCCGCAGGAAATGGCCATCGGCCGGCAAATTCAGGCCACGCTGGGCTTTCCGGCGCCAGCGGTTGAAACCGCCGCCACCGTGCAACCCTTCGCCCTCAGCGACGGAGGTGGCAGCTCAGACGTGGGCGACGTGAGCTATGTGGTGCCCACCGTGGGCCTCACGGCCGCTACCTGGATACCCGGCACGCCGGCCCACAGCTGGCAGGCTGTGGCCTGCAGCGGCCAGGAATTAGGCACCAAGGGCATGATGGTGGCGGCCAAAACCATGACCCTCACGGCTATTGACTTGTTTACTAATCCCGCGCTGCTGGAAAAAGCCACTGCCGAGTTCAGACAGGACGTGGGACCGTACGTGTATAAACCGTTGCTCGGTGACCGGAAGCCGGCCCTCAACTACCGGGACTAGCGGTGCCACCGGAGGGAGGCGTACTTAAGCGGTGGGTTGCTTCGCGGGAGCCACATAGGCGGATGTACCTGCCAAAGGCGTATGCTTCCGTGCACTGTAGCCCCGCCCCGCAACGGCCCGCCCGGCCATTGAAGCTACTATTTCCTGCTGCAACTCAATAAGTTTCAGCTGGCGCTCAACCTGTTTGCGGGCCATGTAGGCGCTGTATGCTTTGTCTAGTGTCGTTTCCATGTAGTGAGTAAGTTACTTTTTTTCTGAATATATTCACAATAGTAATATTTTTTACGGATAATTCAAACTTGTTTCATTTATAGTTTTCATTTGAGTGTTGGCAGGATTGGGCAAAGCCTTTAAATGCTCCTGCTTCGAGCCTGTTCATGCTTGGGAACCACGAAAAATTATTGCCGAATTTTCTTATTCTTCACTTTCCTTTTTGAATCAGTTGTTGCCGTGCCAACGAAAACCCTGGCTGACCTGTTGCTCCTCGGCGACCCGCGCCTCTACGAAGTATGCGCCCCGGTAGTGGAGGCGGAGCTGCCCTTGGTGGCGGGCTGGGTAGCCGACCTCGATAACGTCATGACCGAAGTACGCGCCAGGTACCACTTCGGACGCGGCATCGCGGCCCCACAGCTCGGGGTAATGAAACGGCTGGTGTACCTCAACCTCGACCGGCCCAGGGTGCTGCTCAATCCCGTGCTCACCGAATGCAGCGACGCCCTGTTCGAGGTCTGGGACGACTGCATGTGTTTTCCTAACCTGCTCGTGAAGGTGCAACGGCACGTTACCGTCACGGTGCGGTACCACGACGAACACTGGCAGCCACAGGTATGGACCGCGCACGATACCGTAGCCGAGCTGCTGCAGCACGAGTGCGACCACCTCGACGGCGTGCTCTGCACCATGCGCGCCGTGGACGCACAGTCGTACCGATGGCGCCCGTGAGTGCGGTTCAGCGCACTGCTTCATGTTAGAAACAAACCCCGTAAAAGGCGTGAATTAACTGCTTTTTTACGCGTTGCCACCCGCACTATCGACAATAAAAAAAGCCTCTCACGCTACCATGAGAGGCTTCTTTGTGGGCCCACTCGGAATCGAACCGAGGACCTACTGATTATGAGTCAGTTGCTCTAACCGATTGAGCTATGGGCCCTTTGCCGGAGGCAGTCATCTTTCACCTCAACCCTTGCTGTTGCCAGCCCTCCAACGGCACAAAAGTACGACCTTCGCCCACGTAAAAACAAACCAGCCCATGCTACCTCATCTCTTATTTGATTTTGGCGGTGTCATCATAGGCATTGACTACGACGCCACCCCGGCGGCCATGCGGCAGCTCAGCCGGGCTGGCAGCAACATCGCTTTTTCGCAAGCCAATCAGAGTGAGCTGTTTGACCGGCTCGAAACTGGCCGCTTGACGCCTGCCGAATTCCGGGCCGGGCTGCGCGAAGCCTACGAGCTCGACGCTACTGATGCTCAAATTGATGCGGCTTGGCACGCCATGCTACTGGACGTACCAGCCGAGGGCCTGGCTCTCATCGGCGAGCTGCGCCGGCAAGGCCACCAAACGGCGCTGCTCAGCAACACCAACGCGTTGCACATTGCCGAAATCAACCGACGGCTGGCGGCCCAGTATGGATTCCAACATGGCATTGCCGATGTGCTTGACCGGGTTTTCTACTCCCAGGAAGTAGGCCTGCGCAAGCCCGGCGAAGAAATATTCCGGCACGCGCTGGCCGAAATGAACTGGCGGGCCGAAGACGTGTTGTTTATTGAAGACAGCCCGCAGCATGTGGCCACGGCCCGACGCCTGGGGCTGCGGGTGCTGCACCTGGCCCCGCCTCTCACCCTTACCACTGCCCTGCCTGAAGCCCTCCGTGCCTTTCCCCGAGAATACGCCCCCGCCCAGTCCTGACCCCGATTTTGTCCCGGCGCCCGAACCCGGTGCGCTACCCGTCGCTGACACCTTTCGGATGCGTTTTGAGCGCGCACGGGCCCGCCGCCTGTTGCGGCGTTACGAACGCCCGGAACCCTCCAAAACCTACACTTATACGGTCCATCTTCTGCTGTTCGTGGTGACGCTGGTGACCACCACGCTGGCGGGCATTCAGCTCACGCGGGGCGGCCTTGGCTTCCTGCCGCTGGATGTATTTGAGTTGCGCGGAACGGCGCTACGCACGGAGGTAGCGCGCGGGCTGTGGTTCGCGCTGCCGTTTTTGGGGGTGTTGACCGTGCACGAGTTCGGGCATTATTTCACGGCCCGACATAACCGGGTGCGCACTTCGCTGCCCTACTACATTCCGTTTCCGCTGGGGCTGGGCACGTTCGGGGCCATCATTCGCATCAAGGAGCGTATTTTTTCGCGGCGCGAGTTTTTTGATATTGGGCTGGCGGGCCCGTTAGCGGGCTTTCTGGTGGCGGTGCCGCTGCTGGCCTATGGCTTCCTGAGCTTACCGCCGCTGGAGGATTACCTATTCAAAATTCATCCCGAGTACGCCCGCTACGGCGCCGACTACGCCCGCTACGTGTACGGGCCCGGCCAGCAGGGCATTACGTTGGTGAAACCCCTGCTCTACCAGCTGCTCGAAACCGGTTTGGCCGACCCAACCCGGCTGCCGCATCCCAACGAGCTGCTGCATTATCCGGTGCTGCTGGCCGGGGCCCTCAGCCTGTTCTTCACGGCCCTGAACCTACTGCCCATCGGCCAGCTCGATGGCGGCCACATTCTCTACGGCCTGCTGGGCCAGCAGCGCTTCAACCGGCTGGCCACGCTGCTGTTTGCGGGTTTCATTTTTTATGCCGGGCTGGGCCTTTTCAACCTGCAATCCGACTGGCAAACCTGGCTTTACGGGGCGCCGGTTTACGCCTTATACCTGGGGCTGATATTCTGGCGCGTGCTGCCCACGCCGCGCCGGGGGCTGTTGCTGGCGGCGAGTATCTGGGCGGCCCAACTAGCTTTTTCGGTGGCTGCGCCGGATGTGATGGGCAACCCCGGCTGGCTGTTTTTTGGCCTGCTGCTGGGCCGCTTCACGGGCATCTTCCACCCGCCCGCGCCCGACGAGCGGCCCCTGAGCGCCGGCCGCCAGGTACTGGGCTGGGTGATGGTGGCTATTTTTGTGCTTTGCTTCACGCCCAGCCCGTTCCGCTAGGATTTTGTTGCTGGTTGCCAGGTGGCAGTTGTTGGCCCAACAGATAGCCGTATTCCGACAACTGCCATCTGGCAACCAACAACTAGTAACTGACAACCAAACACTGCCGCTATTTTCGGAATGATATTCAACCAAAAACAACTCTTTCTGGGCACCACGCATATTGCGTTGCGGGCTGAAAGTCTCTACGTCTGCAAGCGTAATCCACAGGGCGTGGCTACGCTCGAAACGGAGGTGCCTTACGAGGAGATTCTGCCAGTGAAAGCCAGCGAGCACCGGCATATTCCCACCAATCAACTGCTGCTCACGGGGTTGCTGCTGTTTTTTTTGGGGTATGCGC
>JAYSZD010000661.1:0-3447 GCA_043738185.1 Hymenobacter sp.
GGCAATTTATCGAAAGCCGAGGAGCAGCTGATTCGCTTGCTGATGGCCGCCGGCCGGGCCGAAGTGCGCTTCGACGGCGACCCGTTTTACCTGGAAGAAGCCTCGCCCAACCGCGCCGGCCAGCACCTGCGCCGCTACCTCAAAAACTGGAAGCTGCCGCTCGAAAACTTCGGCGGCGGCGTAGAATGGCTGCGCGGCCAGCCGCGCCACGTGCGCTACCTGGGCGTGGCCAACCCTAGCATGCAGGGCAAGCTAGCCGGCCAACTGCTGGCCGAAGCCCGCCAGCGCTACCCCGACGCCACCGTGGCCGTGGTGCTGCCCGACGAAACCCTGCTCCTGCCCGTGCTCCACGGCCTGCCCCCCGACGAGGTGCCCGACTACAACGTGACCATGGGCCTGAGCTTCCAGGCCACGCCCCTGTTCAACCTCGTCGATTTGCTGTTTGAAGTGCACCTCACCGGCATCCGGGAGGGCGGCGGCGAAACGGATTTCGGCGTGCCGCGCTACCACCACCTGGCCGTGACCAAGCTGCTGGGCCACCCCTTTCTGCGCCGCTACCAGCAGTGGCAGGACCGCCAGGCCGACCAGCCCCAGTACCACGGCGTGCTCGACCAGATTTGCCGCGAAATCGTGCGTCTCAACGCCGTGCTGCTGCCCGCCGCCGAGCTGCTGAAGCTGGGCGCCCACCACCCGCTCATCGAGGCCCTGTTCAAAACCTGGAACAACTGCGACGACATTATTGCGGCCTGCCACGCCCTCATCGACCTGCTCAAGCAGGTGTATGCGGATAAGCAGTCGGGCATTGAAGCGGAGTATTTATACCTGTTTTATACGCTGATAAAGCAGTTGGATTCGGCGTTTGACTGCCGCGAGCAGCGCCTGTCGGTGCGCTCGTTCCGGCGCTTTCTTTATGAGCAGATGGGCCGGACGCGGCTGCCCTTTTCGGGCGAGCCCCTGGCCGAGGTGCAGGTGATGGGCCTGCTCGAAACCCGGGCTCTGGATTTTGACCACGTCATCATTCTCAGCTGCAACGAGGGCGTGCTGCCGACGCCCAAAAAGGCGCAGTCCCTGTTTCCCTACGACGTGCTGCAGGAATTTAAGCTGCCCACCTACGCCGATGCCGAAGCCATCACGGCCTACAATTTCTGGCGGCTGCTGCAACGCGCCCAACGGGTGGATTTGGTGCACGTGCTGCCCGGCGCCGACGGCATGAAGAGCGGCGAGCGCAGCCGTTTCCTGCTGCAATTGCAGAACGACCTGCTGCCCCAGAACCCGCAGATGGTGCTGGAAGATTTGACGGTTTCGGTTCCCTCAACTGAGTTAAGAGTTAAAAGTGAAGAGTTAAAGAACGAGGAACAAGTCAACTCTTTTAACTCTTCGCTTTTAACTCTTAACTCCCCTCACGAAGGCGACCTCACGCTGGAAAAAGACGAAGAGATGCTCGCCGCCTTGCGCGGCGTGCTGGAGCGCAACATTTCCCCTTCGCGCCTCAACGATTTTCTGGCCTGCTCGCTGCGGTTTTACTTTTCCAAAGTGGCCCGCTTGCAGGAAAACGAGGCCGTAGAAGAAACCCTGGAAGCGGGCAGCTTCGGCACGATGGTACACGCGGCGCTCGAAAACCTGATGCTGCCCTTCGAGCAGGACGCCCGACCCATCACCGCCGCCGACATTCCCGAATTGCTAAAACGAGTGCCGGAGGAAGTGCGCAAGGCCCTGCGCCAGGAAGAAACCGAGAAGCACGCCCGCCCCGATGAAGGCCTGAACCACGTGTACGGACAAGTGGCCGGGCGCCTCATTTCGCGCTACCTCGAAGGCCTGGAGCAGAGCGAAGGCTTGCCCCTGCGCCTCTTCAGCCTCGAAAAAGACCTGGCCGCCACCGTGTTTGTGGACGTGCCCGGTTCGGGCAAGCTGGCCGTGCGCCTCTTCGGCAAAGCCGACCGTGTGGACCAGCTGCCCGACGGCCGCCTGCGCGTGGTGGACTACAAAACCGGCCTCGTGGAAGCCAACGACCTCAACCTGACCAACCGCGGCAAGCTTACCCCGGCCGAGGCCACCGAGCGCCTGCTACACGAGGCCACTTCCAGCGCCGACAAAGTGCGCCAGCTCTGGCTCTACCGCCTCATGCTGGCCAGCACCGAAAAGCGCGAAACCGAAAACACGGCTATCGTCTCCATGCGCAACCTCGATAAAGGCTTGCTTTCGGCCGACCTGAGCTTTCTCACGCCCAACGGCGAAGATTTTGTCCGGGTTTCCGAGGACTTAGTGCGTAAAATTGTGCTGCGAATCCTGGACCCAACGGAGCCCATCCGCAAAACCGACGATTTTAAGAAGTGCGAGTATTGCCCCTACCGAGGCATTTGCGCCCGTTGATTTTTAGCTAATAGCTGTTAGCTAATAGCTGTTAGCCTTATCGTGGCTTACGATTTAATTTCATTCCCCAAAAAAGCTAACAGCTACCAGCTATTAGCTAAAAGCCTAAGAATATGGACGAATTCATGCAAGCTGCCATCGACGAAGCCCGGCTGGGCCGCTCACAGGGCGGCATCCCCATTGGCTCGGTACTCGTGCGTGATGGCAAAATAGTGGGCCAGGGCCACAACAAGCGCGTGCAGGAAGACTCCGCCATCAAGCACGGCGAGATGGACTGCCTCACCAACGCCGGCCGGCAGCGCACCTACCGCGACACCGTAATTTACACCACGCTCATGCCCTGCTACATGTGCGCCGGCACCATCGTACAGTTCAAAATTCCGAAGGTGATGGTGGGCGAGTCGCGCACTTTTGGCGAGTCGCGGGCTTTTTTAGAAAGCCACGGTGTGGAAGTGGTAGACCTGGACTTGCAGGAATGCGTGGACATGATGAATGAATTCATCGAGGCCGAGCCCACGCTCTGGAACGAGGACATCATGGAACTGTAACTATAAAAGAAGGCCCGCCGACCAGTTCGGCGTGGTTTTTGGCGGGCCCAACGAGCTTTTGTTTTGCTAAGCCGCAATCTACCCGCCTTCTTTTTGCGTTGCTGCTTCTGCGTTAACCCTTTGTTATAGCTCATGCCCCACCACGCCGTTCACCGCTTGTTGCGTCCGCTACTGATATGGCGGGCCCGCCACGTCAGCGAGCGGATGTACATGCTGCTGCTGAGTATTTTGGTGGGCGTGGGTGCGGGCCTGGCGGCGGTGCTGCTGAAAACAGCCATTAGCGCGCAGCAGGAAATGCTGCAAGTGGCCATCTCGGAGCCGCAGCGGGTGTTCGCCCTGTCCATTTACCCCATCATCGGCATTACGCTCACGGTACTGGTCACCAAGTACTTGCTGGGCGGGCAGCTGGGCCGGGGCATCGGGCCCATCATCTACAGCACGGCCCGCGAAAACAGCGTGGTGCCGCGCTCCAAGCTGTATTCCCAGATGATTACGGCTTTTCTTACGGTGAGCTTCGGCGGCTCGGCCG
>JAYSZD010000662.1:0-3446 GCA_043738185.1 Hymenobacter sp.
CAAGTGACCGGAGACTCGGGGTCACGGGACGCGGCCGACCGGCCCGATTTAAGCAGGCGCAACACCAGGTACCCAGCGCCAGCCGAGGCAACGGCCCCTACTACTTTCTGCCCGGGGCTCAGCTTGCCCCACGCCCCGGAGGGGGCCCAGAAGTCGCGCCCGCTTTGGTAGAGGCGGTCCACTATTTTGGGCAATCCCACGAAATCCAGCCAGCCTGCGCTACTGGCATTGGCTGGGTTGTCATCGTTGTTTTGCGGGGATAACACCGCTGAATCTTGTGGGGCAGCGCGGCCGGCAATTACGGACTGGGTGGGAGCCATCGGAATAAAAAAGAGTAAGCGAAGAATATTGGCGACCGAATGGCCGCATAAGCTATGCGCAAAAAACACCCACAAGGTTGCCGCGGCGCGGGCGTTTCCCCACCTGCCGTTCTGCTTACATGCTGTCGCCATAGGGCTATGGGCAGCGAAGCTGACAAACTATAAAAAACAGGCGTCGTTAAGCTAACCAGCTTATTGCGGCCTTTCCGGCCGCGCTGGTTTCCTGTTTCACGAAGTCGCTGCTCCGCAACTTCCTCACAATCCTTTTTTGATGGCAAGTCCTGTTCCGCCGGTTCCCCGGCGACAAATTCCCCTGCCGCCGGCCGGGTGGCAGGTGCTGGCCTACCTGGGGCCGGGCTTTTTGTGGATGCTGTCGGCGGCTGGCTCGGGCGAGCTGCTGTTTACCCCCCGCATCGCCGCGCTCTACGGCTACGCCCTGCTCTGGGCCCTGTTGCTGGCCGTGACGCTGAAGTGGTTCATCAACCGGGAGATTGGCCGCTACACCGTGTGCACCGGCGAGACGGTGCTGCAGGGGTTTGCGCAGACGTCGGGCGCGTGGGCCGTCTGGCTCATCATCCTGCCGCAGCTGGTGGTGGCCGTGGCCAGCATCGCGGGCCTGGCGGGCGCGGGCGCCACGGCCCTGAAACTACTGACGGGCGGCGGGCTCCCGCTGCTGACACTGCTCACCATCGCCCTGGCGGCGGCCGTGGTCGGTCTGGGCCAGTACAGCCGCCTGGAGAAAATCGCGGCGGTGCTGGCCGGGGCCCTGTTTGTGGCCATCCTGGCGGCAGCCATTGGCGTGACGCCCGACTGGGGCAACCTCGCGGCGGGCCTGCGGCCGCAGCTGCCGGCCAACATCGATTTCACGGAAGTGCTGCCCTGGCTCGGCTTTATGCTGTCGGGGGCCGCCGGCATGCTGTGGTTTTCCTACTGGGTGCAGGCCAAGGGCTACGGGGCCGCCGCAGCCGCCCCGGACGCCCAAAACACCGGCCGGCCGGCGTCTACCCCTTATGATACCGTAGCCGCCACCAGCGCGACTCCGAACGATACGGCCAAGCTCCGGGGCTGGACCCGGCAGATGACCGGCACCATCACGCTGGCCGTGGTCGGCGCGACCCTCGTCGCGGTGGGCTTTCTGGTGCTGGGGGCCGAACTGCTCTGGCCCAAACGGTTGACGCCCGAACAAAACCAGATTGCCCAAACGCTGGGCCGGCTCCTGGGCGACGTGTGGGGCCGGTTCGGGTTCTGGTTCATGATTAGCGCCATGGCCCTCACGTTTGTCAGCACGCTGCTCTCGTCCATCGACGGCTACAGCCGCATGCTGGGCGAAGGGCTGGAGCTGGTGCGCGGGGGCCGGCTGCGCGGGCTTTCCCCCGAACGGCTCAAGCAGGGGCTGTTGCTGGTGGTGCTCACGGCGCTGCCCGCGGGCACCTACCTGCTGGTCGGCGACCCGGTGCGGCTGCTCCAGCTGGCCGGGGGCATCGAGGCCGTGCACATCCCGTTCGTGACGGGCCTAGTGCTCTACCTCAACAAAAAGACGCTGCCTTCCGCGTTGCAGCCCTCCGGTGTCAGTTTTTGGGGCACGGTGCTGGCCGGGCTGTTCTTCGGCGGTTTTGCGCTGGTGTACCTGTTGCAGCTGGCCGGCGTGCTGGGAGACAAGTGATTCTGTTGGGCTTTATTCCTCAGTAACTGCTGCCCCGCCGATTAAGCAAGGCTGCGGTGGCGTTGGTAGATACCTCGGTCAGGAGGGATTCAAGTGAATGCCGTAGGTTTCCCCGCCCAGCAGGGCCTTCCAGTCGGCGACGAGCTGCCGGTAGGCGGTGCCGACGGGCCGGATGTTGCGGTCCAGGTCGTACAGGCCCAGGGCGTTGACCCGACCCGCGTCTTCGCGCAGGGCCGAGTCCCAGTCGACCTGGTCGGTCAGGCTGTACCAGGTGAAGCCCACCATGGGCACCCCGTCCCGCTTGAGCCGGTACAGGTTGGCCCACTGCTTTTCCAGCCAGGCCACGGCACCCGGCTCCTTGATGTTGGTTTCGGTGTGCATCACGGGCAGGTTGTAGCGCTGGTAGTACTGCTGGGTAATGACGTAGTAGCCGAATATCTCCCCGGAGGCGCGGGTGGTGCCGTCCTTTTCCACCAGGTGCTCGTTGGTCCAGTAGTAGTCGTTGCCCATGATGCAGCGCGCGGTCAGGTCGCGCGGCATGAACCAGTCGTATTCCGCCGCCGTCATGCCGTTATCGAGCAGGTAGCGGTACATGGCCACGCTGGTGGGGTGGCCGTAGGTCAGGTCCAGCGACAGAAACCGCTTCTCGTTGTAGAAGTCGGCCAGGGGCAGGCACTCCGGGTGGCAGGCGTGGAAGTATTCCGAGGATTCGCTCTGGATGAAAGTGGCCTTGGGCTGCACCTCCAGGATGGCTTCCATGGCCAGCACGTTGGCCCGGCACAGATGCTTGAGGGCCGTAACAAAGGCCCGGTCGCTGGCCAGGCGCTCGTTCCACCAGCCCCACTGCGCCGAAAACGTGGCCGTGATGAACAGCTCGTTGACGGGGGTGTAGAACTGCAGGTCCGGAAAGCGCTGGGCGAAGGCCCGGGCGTAGTCGGCAAAATGGGCGGGCCAGTTGGGGTTTTGGAAGTCACCCACCCAGTCCGGCACCCCGAAATGGCACAGGTCCACGATAGGTGTGATGCCGAGCTCGCGCAGGTAGCCAAACGTTTGGTCGGTAAAATCCCAATCGTACTGCTCGGGCCCCAGGTGCACTTTGTAATACGGCGGGCCGTAGCGCAGAAAGTCGAGGCCCAGGTCCTTGACCAGGTCAAAATCCTCGCGCCAGCGCCCGTAGTGCCCGGATTTCTCCATGCTGTCGATGCGCTTGCGGCTTCCGTCGGGCAGCTGGATGGTGGGGTAGCTGTTCTCGATGCCGGTGGCAAACATGAAAGCATTAGGCATAAAGCGTGTTGTTAAATTGAGGTGGTCTAGCTACGCCGGACAGAGTTGAGACGTTGTTTGAAGGTTTGTTTCGAAGTGGTTAGGGGCAAGATGGAGAGCATCAAAAAGTGTGGGGCAGTACCTTTCGAAGGCATGCAGCTATTAGCTTCGTTTCTACCTAAACCAATCAGAAAAAAGAA
>JAYSZD010000663.1:0-1413 GCA_043738185.1 Hymenobacter sp.
CTGAACCCCATGCATCGCCTCTGGAGCGATGGCCGCTGGAACAAACTCACCGTGGCCCACGGCTGCTATTGGAAGCGCTGCTCGTTCTGTGACGTGACGTTGGACTACATCTCGCGCTACGAAACCGCGCCCAGCACTTTGCTGGTGGACCGCATCGAGCAGATTATTCAACAGACCGGCCAGACCGGTTTCCACTTCGTGGACGAAGCTGCGCCGCCCCTGGCCCTGCGCGACCTGGCCGTGGAGCTGCTCAAGCGCCGCGTGGCCATCACTTGGTGGGGCAATATCCGGTTTGAGAAAACCTTCTCGCCCGACCTCTGCCGGTTGCTGGCCGCCTCGGGCTGCATTGCCATCTCGGGTGGTCTGGAAGTGGCTTCGGACCGGCTTTTGGCACTCATGGAAAAGGGCGTTACCATCGCTCAGGTAGCCCGCGTCACCGACGGTTTCACGCAGGCTGGCATCATGGTGCACGCCTATTTGATGTACGGCTTCCCCACCCAAACCGCGCAGGAAACCGTGGATAGCCTCGAAGTGGTGCGCCAGCTCTTTGCCGCCGGCGTAGTGCAAAGCGGCTATTGGCACCGCTTTTCGATGACGGCCCACTCGCCTGTGGGGAAGAACCCGGCCAAGTACCAGGTGGCCGCCATCGGCCCCGAGCCCGCCGGCTTTGCCTGGAACGACCTCTGGCACGACGACCCGCTGGGCACCGACCACGAAGCCTTCGGCCCTGGTCTGGCCAAGTCGCTCTACAACTACCTGCATGCTGTGGCGCTGGATGAACCGCTGGCTCGCTGGTTCGACTTCAAAACGCCCCGGCCTACCACGCCGCGCCACCTCGTGCAACAGGCCCTGCAAGCTCCCGACAAGCCGGATTTTGCCCGGCAAAACCAGCGCCTCTTCTGGCTCGGCAACGCGCCGGAAATCCGCATTGAACCCGGCAAAAAAGTGCCGCGTGCCGTGCTCACCTGCTACGAGCAGGCCGAGGATTTCGAAGTGAAAACCACCGAAGTGGTTGGCCGCTGGTTGCATCAGCTTCTCACCCAACTCAGCCACGACTACGACACCAAAGTGCTGCTAAAAGAAGCCGCTGCTACTTTTCCGGCCGGCGAAGGGTCCTTCGAGGCATTTTTGCCAAGTCCGGCGTGGCAGCTGTTGCGGGAGAAGGGCTTGCTGCTTATCTGACGTTGTTGTCGCGCCTGGCGGACGGGTTTCCCGCAGAGGCACGCAGAGGAGAAAACGCAGAGGTTAGCCGCTACAGGGCTGCGGGTTTATACCGGACTGGTATCGACTGTCAGCTCGAAAAGAACAAACCAATCCTAGGGCGTGAGGACAATAAAGAATCAAATGTATGGTTGTTTGATACCAGTACTTATTTATGCGTCGTCACGAAATTTCAGATGCCACCTGGGCGCT
>JAYSZD010000664.1:0-1412 GCA_043738185.1 Hymenobacter sp.
ACGAATTCGATGACCTGCTGCACCCGGTCGCGGTGCCCGTCGTTGTTCTTCACGTTGAAGATGACCTTGCGCTTTTCGAGCCAGGAAGCCTGTTGCAGGGCGTAAATCAGCGGCAAGGTCATCTTTTTCTCCTTGATGTCGATGCCGACGGGCTTGCCTATTTCGGCGGTACCGTAGTCAAACAGGTCGTCTTTTATCTGGAAGGCGATGCCCACTTTTTCGCCGAATAAGCGGGCCCGCTCAATCACCTCTTTATCGGCGCCTACCGAGGCGGCGCCCACGGCCGTGCAGGAAGCAATGAGCGAAGCGGTTTTTTGGCGAATAATGTCGAAATAAATATCCTCGGTGATGTCGAGCTTACGGGCTTTTTCAATTTGCAGCAGCTCGCCTTCGCTCAGCTCGCGCACGGCGTTGCTCACGATTTTGAGCAGGTCGTAGTCGTCGTTTTCCAGGGCCAGCAACAGGCCGCGCGACAGCAGGTAGTCGCCCACGAGCACGGCAATCTTGTTCTTCCACAGCGCGTTGATGGAGAAAAAGCCGCGACGGTAGTTGCTCTCGTCCACCACGTCGTCGTGCACGAGAGTGGCCGTGTGCAGCAGCTCAATGAGGGCCGCGCCCCGAAACGTGGCATCGGGCAGCGGGTCGCCGGTGGCGGGTTCGGGCCGGGTGGCGCGGGCCGTGAGGAACACAAACATGGGCCGAATCTGCTTGCCCTTGCGCTTCACAATGTACCCCATAATCTTATCGAGCAGCAGCACTTTGGTGCGCATCGACTGGCGGAACTTGTGTTCAAACTCTTCCATTTCGGCCGCGATGGGGGCCTGAATCTGGTCGAGGGAAAAGGGCGAAGTATGGGGCATTGCGGCGACAATGATACGGCAGAACTGCAAAGAATGCGTAGCAGGGTAAGCGGACAGACGGGCTGGAGGTTTCCGGACCGCGCCAACTTTCCACCCTCCTACCCGCTTACCCTCCTGCCCCAAACGCCCTACCTTCGTCCATGCTCACTCACTCGCCTTTTCTGCTCAGCGGCACCCGCCACGGTCGCGCTTTCGAAGCCGACGCCACGTATCAACCTACTGGCCAGGCCAAACCGGTGGTAGTTTTCGTGCACGGTTTCAAGGGATTTAAAAACTGGGGGCACTTCCCGCTGCTGGCCGATTTTTTCGCGGAGCGCGGGTTTGTGTTCGTCAAGCTCAACCTCTCGCACAACGGCCTGGTAGTGGGCGGCACCGGCGACCTGGAAGATTTGGACGCCTTTGGTCGCAACAATTTCAGCATCGAGCTCGACGACATCGGGCAGGTCATCGACGCCCTCTTCACACCCGGCGCCACGCCCGTACCCGCCACCGAAATGAACCTGAGCCGTCTCAGTCTGGTAGGCCACAGCCGGGGTGGCGGCCTGGTACTGC
>JAYSZD010000665.1:0-3440 GCA_043738185.1 Hymenobacter sp.
CACGGCGTCGTGTTCCACGCGGCCGCGATGACCCCCCAATGCACTGATCGTGCCGCGCCGTCACGTTCGCCACGCCGCGTTCTGAAGAACGACCCGGTAGCCGTCGGGGTCCGCGAACGTGCGGCCGTGCCGGTCCCAGTACGGGTTCGCCGACGCCACGGGCGCGTGCCCGGCCCGCTCCAGCTGCGCACTCACGCCGGCCAGGTAGCCGGCCAGCTCGCGCGTCACGCGGGCGGCGCGGCGGCTGGGGTCCAGCTCGCGGGGGGCCGCCCACACCTGGCGCAGCAGCGTGCGGGTGCCCTCATCGGCCAGCGCCGCCAGCGGCAGCCGGAACCGGGCCTGGTCGGGGAAAGGCACGAAGGAATCGCCGACGCCAGCGAAGTTCGAATACACGTCAATGCAGTAGCCCACGTCCACCACCAGCACGAACAGGGGCCGAGGCTCGTCGGGCGGCAGGGCGCGCACGTAGCCCAGGGCCTGCTGGCGGGCAGCCTGCATCATCTGCTCCCACTTCACGGAGCCGCGCAGGGCGTGGCCCTTGCGGCGCTTCTCGGCGGCTATGCCCAACTCGGCGCGGTCCGATTTCTCCGCGCGCTGCTGCGAATCAGGCGAGTCGGTACCCTGCTTGGTTTCCAGGATGAAGCAGCCACGCTTGTAGAGGTCGATGCGGCCGGTGCTCTTTTTGGCCCCATCGTTGAAGGTGACGGCGCGCTCCAGCACGTACAGGTCCTGCTGCGGATTGTCGGTCGTAGGGTCAGGTTTAGCGACGCCAATCAGGTCGCAGAGGTCTTGCAGAAAGAGGCCGTAGTTGGCGCGCTCAGCACCGCCGGATTTTTGCCAGCGGGCAGTAAAGTCAGGATAAGTCAAGGTAGAAACAACTGGTGTGGAAATCGGGGCGGAAGATAGGCGAATCTGCGGCAGGTTCCGGCGGTTGCTTAGCTGGTGAGGTGAAAAACCAATCCTTTTGCTAGTGCTTCCTTGGACCGCGTGGTAACGGATGGCCGAGACCTAGCAGGGACGCTGTAGTCGCCCCGAAAAATTGAACATGGCTTCTTGACTTATATCCAAAACCATTGCCCCCCGAATGATTTCAGCACCGGCCTGAGAAGGGCGTTTTAAAGGCCGGTTTCGGGAGGGCTTTTCAAACGCGATGCCGGCCCCTGTTCCGGGTGATTCCCGAGTTCCTGGCGATGGTTTTCCGAACCAATGTCCAGAGTCGTAGAAATAACTGCTACTCTTAGCGGAACTTTCTGCTCCTAACTCCCATACTAAGAGCGTGTTTGGGAATTGGGTAGCCAAAAAGAAAACGAGCCAGTAAGCAGAGAGCGGAGTTCCTAGGCTCCGACTCGCCTTATGGTTGACGGCCATCAACCCCTTACTGACTCGCAGTGGCAAGTTATTGCCCCACTGCTGCCCCTGCAACGCAAACGCCGCCTGTGTTTGCGCCAAATCCTTGACGCCTTGCGCTATATCTGCCGCACGGGCTGTCAGTGGCGCAGCCTACCGGCGTGCTTTCCGCCCTGGTCGGCCGTATACTACTACTTCGCGCAGTGGCGCGCCGATGGCACGCTCGAGCGCCTGAGCCAGGCCAGCAACCGCGCCTACCGGCTCGCCCAGGGCCAGCTGCCGACGCCTTCGCTGGCGCTGGTCGACGCACAGAGCGTCAAGTTAGCGCCGCGCCTGGCCCAGCAACGCGGGCTCGACGCCCATAAACGCGTCAACGGGCGCAAGCGCCAGGTGCTCTGCGACACGGGCGGGCGCATTTGGCGCGTGCAGGTGCACGCAGCCAACGGCCACGACAGCCGCGGGGCCCAGCCGCTCTTGCCGGCCCGCCACCACGTCCGCCCGGCCTGGGCCAGCCGGCTGCGCACCGTGCTCACCGACAGCGCTTACCGGGGCCGTTTCGCCCAGCAGGTACGCGCCCTGGGCTGGCAGCACCAGGTGGCCAGCCGGCCCCCAACGGCAGAACGCGGCTTTGTCCCCGTCGCCAAACGCTGGGTCGTGGAGCGCACCTTTGCCTGGCTCAATTGCTTTCGACGGGTCGTCATCGATTACGAACGTACCCCGCATAGCCACGCCGCTTGGCTTTGGGTCGCTAATTTGACCATGTCCTTGCGACGGGCTACCGCCGCCTAATTCCCAAACACGTTCTAAGCCATAGATAGCGACTTTTCCGCCCAAATTTGCTTTTCAACTAGCTTGCCTACGTATGGGGGACATCGCCCGCTAACATCCCATGAAAAAGACCCTGCTGCAGTTACGCCTCCCTGTACTGGCCTTCACCTTGTTGCTGGCCGCCTGTCAGAAAGAAGCCGTTGCTCCGACACCCACCACGCCGAGTGTTCCCGTGACCCCCACCGCCCCGCTGTCCGAGCATTTGACGCTCGGCAACCCCAGCGGGGCCACAGCCGATGTCGCGCAGCCGACCAATTACCTGCTCGCCAAGCCGCAGTACGCCCTGAGCTATCACCGCGACCGGGGCATCCCGAACTGGGTCAGTTGGCACCTGAGCCCCGACTGGCGCGGCAGCGCGGCCCGGCAGGATGACTTCCGCCCGGATGTCACGCTGCCTGCCGGCTGGTACCAAGTGCAGTCCAGCAGCTACACCGGCTCGGGCTTTGACCGGGGGCACCTGTGCCCGTCGGCCGACCGCACCAACACGGTAGCGGATAATTCGGCCACGTTCCTGATGACGAACATGATGCCCCAGGCCCCGCGCAACAACCAGCAAACGTGGGCCAACCTGGAAGACTATTCCCGCGACCAACTCGCTACGGGTAATGAAGTCTATGTCATCTGCGGCAGCTACGGCCGCGGGGGCACGGGTACCAACGGCTACCTGACCACCCTCGACCAGGGGCGCGTCACGGTGCCCGCCCGGTGCTGGAAAGTCGTGGTCATCCTACCCACCGGCACGAACGATGCCAGCCGTGTAACGACTGGCACCCGGGTGATTGCCATCGACACGCCCAACGACAATTCCATAAGCACCACCTGGGGCACGTACCGCACCAGCGTCGACGCCATCGAGGTCGCCACCGGTCTGGACTTGCTCTCGGCCGTGCCCGCCACAATTCAGCAAACCATTGAGGCCCGCACCGACAACGGTCCAACCTCCTGAGTGCAGCTTTTCGCCCGTCAATAAATGAGGCTGAAAAAAGGCCCGGAAACAGGGTGTTTCCGGGCCTTTTTTCAACCCATTATATCCCGCCACTGAATGAGTTCCAGGCGTGCGCTGGAACCGCGTGCCACTGCCGGGTCTCGGACCGCTGGAACTGTTGCCGGGCCGGGCAATCCGCAACTGCTCACGCGCTGTGCCGTGTGGTACGGGGCCGACGCCGGGGCCGAGTAGTACCGCCGGGGCGGCACTTAGCTTCGCTGCAGATGGGCCATCTTTGGCCAGAAGATGGTTCGCTCCCTCCCCCCAGGCAGCAGAAACC
>JAYSZD010000666.1:0-3439 GCA_043738185.1 Hymenobacter sp.
TCGGACATCACCACCACATGGCCGGCATTGGGCAGGTCCAGGCCAGTGAAAGCCGTGTTCAGGCTTTCGTCCACCTCGGGATTGAAGCGGCGCAGGAGGCCAATTTTACCGCCCTGGGCTTCGAAACTGGCTTTATAGGCGGCGGCAAACGCGGCATCGTCCCGGTTGTCTTCATGCAGCAAAACAGCCGGTCGGCCCGTGCCGAATGCGCTGGCCGCAAACTGCGCTGCCAGCCGGCCCTGGGTAGTCGCACTGGGGCTAAACAGGTAGTGCCAAGGATTATCAAGCACCAAATCACCATCTTGCGATAGTGGGTTCACGCACACAATCTGGTGTTCGCGGGCGTAGCGGGCCAACAGCCGGGCGCCCGATTTATACACCGGACCGATGAGCAAATCCATGCCGGCCAGCTCGGGCTGCGCCAGGACTTGCTTCAGGGTCAGGGTATCGGCACCGGTGTCGTAGGCAAACAGCTGGAGGGTGCGCCCCGCGCGCTGCAGACTGTCCTGGGCCAGGCGCAGGCCGGCGTACAAGTCGGTCACGAACTGGTTTTTGCGCTGGGTTTGCCAGCTTGGGTCGTTCAGTTCGAAAGGCAGGAGCACGCCCACGTTATAGGTGCTTTTTTTGGCTACGCGGGCCGGGGGGCTGTAGCGGTTTCGGTCGAGGGCAAACCGGGCAACCAGCGCATCAAGCTGCGGACGGTCGGTTTCGCTGAAGGCGCCGCCGAACACGAGGCGGTCGGCGTATGCCCGGCCCAGGGTAGCATCGGCGGGGTAGCGGCGCAGCAGCCGCTGCCAAGTGCCGCGGTCGGTGAGGCGCGGCAGGTACTGGGCCTTCATCAGCTCCCGCTCGGGGGTGAGGCGGGCATCGGGCAGCAGCGCCAGCGTTTTGAGGGCGGTGTCGAAATCGTCCTGCTCAAAAGAAACCTGCCCTTGCAGAAAGAGCACATCGGACAAGTTGGGGTAGGTCGGGTACTCGGTCCGGAGCAGGTTCAGCAGCTGTTCGGCCTCGGGCCAGGCCTTGAGGCGGGCCGCCGCTACGGCGCTGAGGTAGGCGGCATCAGCGGCGCGCGCGAAACGGACACCGGGCTGGGCCAGCGGCTCCAGCTCTTTCAGGGCCGCCGGGTACTTGCCCTGGTCGAGCAGGGCTTTGCCGTTGCGGTAGCGCGCATCGGGCGACGCCGCGCTGGTGGCCGGCCCAGTTGCTTTCGGCTTGGCAGGCACCTGGGCCCGCGCGGGGCCCGCCATTACCAACATCACCGTCAACCCGGCCAACACAGAGGATATATGATTCATCTAATAAAACCCAAAAAGCCAGACTTAGCCTTATTCGCACAAAGGTACGCGGCACAACCAGCCGACGGTGCGGCAAATTTCGCACCCGGATTGCCTGATAGGTTGGCCAAATGCACGTTCGGGGCGTAGTTGCGGCTATCTTCGCTCATCATGGCCATCTCTTCGCTGGCGCTGCGTCGCCGCCTGCCGCTGTTCTTCGTGCTGGCCCTTTCGTTGGGGCTGAGCTTCGCGCTGATTGGGGTGCGGGTGCTGCTCACGGGCAAGCTGCAGTTTGTTTTTCTGCTCTGGAACCTGTTTTTGGCGGCCCTGCCCTTCGGCCTGAGCGCGGCCCTGAGCATGGCGGCCAAGCCGCCCCGGCCCTGGCTGCTGCTGGTAGTGGGCGCCATGTGGCTGCTATTTTTCCCTAACGCGCCCTACATCGTCACCGATTTGTTTCACCTCGAAAGCCGGCCCGGCGTCCCCTACTGGTACGACCTGGCCCTGATTCTGAGCTGCTCCTGGAATGGGCTGATGCTGGCCTACGCTTCCCTGCTCGATATGCACGCCCTGGTGCAGCGCCGGCTGGGCTGGTGGCCGGGCTGGACGTTTGCCACGGTGGCGCTGCTGCTCAGCAGCTTTGGCATCTACCTGGGGCGCTTCCTGCGCTTCAATTCCTGGGACGTGCTGGCCAACCCGCTCACGCTGTTTTACGACATTCTAAACCGGGTGGTCAATCCGCTAAGCTATCCGGGCACCTGGGGTGTAACGGTGGTTTTTGGCGTGTTTTTATTGATTGGCTACGCCACCGTGCGGCTGCTGGGCCGCCCGCATGAGGAGTGATTTTGGACTGCGGCGGCGCTGCTATTTCACTTCTCCAAAGGGGTACACAAATTCCAAATAGCCGTCTGGCAACGCTGCTACCCGCCGAAAATCAAGCCCTTGCAGCAGTCGGATGGCCGGGGAGTTATCGCTACCCGTTATCGATACAATCCGCTGTAGGGCCAGCTCAGTTTTGCCGAATGCTACGGCCAGACGCAGGGCTTTGGCCATATACCCGCGGCCTCGAAACGGCGCGAGCAGCACGCACCCCAATTCGCCCTGCTCCTGTTCAAAACCCCGGTAGTAGCCGCAGGTACCCACGAGCTGGCGAGTGGATTTGGCCTCGATTCCCCAATGAATGGTATTTCCGGCGCGGTAGTCTTCATCGATTCTTACCAGCATAGCGGCCGCCTGGGCTTGGGTTGTGGCCGCAACGGCATCGTAGAAAGATATGTCGATAAGCTGCGCAACCTCGTGCGGCGCGATTTGGCGCAGCAAAACGGTGTCGTCCGACAATTGCGGGAACAACGCGAAAGGGGGCCTTAGCATAGGTGTTGACAACTGAGTTACGATAACCCGATTGGGGAAGGACAAGGTAGGGCAATGCCACTACCTGGAGCCGAACGGCCGGATTGGTTCACGGGCGCGCCGTAGCTTCGTGGCTGGAGCGCGGCGCTACTACCGCCTCCCACCTTTCTACATGACAAAACGGATTCTTCTGGGGCTGCTGGCCCTGTTGCCCGGCCTGGCCCTGGCCCAACCTGCTAAACCAGTCCGCCCCTCTTCGGCGCCGTACTTCCAGCAGGAGGTGAACTATTCCATCGACGTGACGCTCGATGACAAGGCGCACCAGCTCACGGGCCGCGAGGAGCTGACTTACGTCAACAACTCGCCCACGGCGCTGGCCTTCATCTGGTTTCACCTCTGGCCCAATGCCTACCGCGACAACACCACAGCCTTCGCCAAGCAGCAGCTGCGCAACGGCGAGCGCAAGTTTCAGTTTGCCAAGCCCGAGGACCGGGGCTTTATCGACGGACTCGATTTCAAGGTGAACGGCCAGGCCGCCAAGCTGGAGTTTGACCCCCTGAACCCGGATATTGCCAAGCTGGTGTTGCCCACCCGGTTGGCGCCCGGTGCCAGCGCCACCATCAGCACGCCGTTTCGGGTGAAGCTGCCGGCGTCATTTTCGCGCCTGGGGCACGTGGGCCAGAGCTACCAGGTGACGCAGTGGTACCCCAAGCCAGCCGTATATGACCGGCGCGGCTGGCACCCCATGCCCTACCTCGACCAAGGCGCGAAAATGACGCCGGCAGCTTCACCCGAAACGGCGTGCTGATGGTGGCGCT
>JAYSZD010000667.1:0-1411 GCA_043738185.1 Hymenobacter sp.
GCTGGCACCGAGCTGGACTTTTCCGACGGCCTCAACGGCAAGGGCTTTCAGTTCAACAACCCCACCGCCTCCCGCGAATGCTGCCCAACAGGTGCTTACACCGAGAAGCTCTCACCGCAGCCGCACTCGCGGGAGGCGTTGGGGTTGTTGAACTGAAAGCCCTTGCCGTTGAGGCCGTCGGAAAAGTCCAGCTCGGTGCCAGCCAGGTACAGAAAGCTCTTCATGTCGACCACCAGACGCACGCCTTTGTCCTCGAATTCCTGGTCCATATGGCGTACTTCGTTATCGAAGTCCAGCTTGTAGCTCAGGCCCGAGCAGCCGCCGCCGGCTACGGAAGCGCGCAGGCGGTACGTATCGTCGAGGTGCGCGTCCTCAATCAGGCGCGCTACTTTTTCTTTGGCTTTATCAGATACAGTAATCATGGCAATAGGAGGCAGAGGCCTCAGTCAGCTAATAGCGTAAACGGGTGCGCAATTTAGACAAATTATAAACAAGGGGTTTGCCTTCTTTGTTCAGTGGCCTGCGCTTAGCGCCACATTCGCCCTATGAACTCGGATTCAGCACCACACTGAATACCGTGATGGCGTTCAGGTCGCGGCCAAAATAGAGCTTATCCAACGCTTCATACGCATTGTGGGCGCGGAAGTAGGACGTCTGCAGTTCCTTGTCGCCGCGGCTGCGCCATTGCAGCGTGAAAGAGCTTTCGGTGTCACGAAGCCGCTTCACGTAGTCCAGCATCTTTTGCAGGCACTCCGCTTCGTCGCGGCCCGTTTCGAAGCGAAACAGGAACGACTGGTGGTGCCGGGGGTTCACGGTAACCAAGTCCAGCCGTAGCTGGCCTTCCACCTCGCGGAATTCAAACCGCAGCTGCGCCGGCTCCAAACCCAGGTACTGCTGGATTTCGCGCTCCAGGCGGGCGACTTCAAATTCGTCGGTCATTGGCTTAAATTAAAAATTGAGAATTAGGAATTAAAAATGACGGCGTGAACCGCATTTTTAATTCCTAATTCTCAATTTTTAATTCGTCAAAATTAGTGGTGAGCCAACTCCAAAGCGGGCAGGCCATTCTTCACGCGGTAGTCCGAGATGGCCGATTTGATGGCATCTTCGGCGAGTACCGAGCAGTGGATTTTTACGGGCGGCAGGGCTAGCTCTTCCACAATCTCCATGTTGTCGATGGCCAAAGCCTCGTCCACGGTTTTGCCTTTCAGCCACTCCGTTGCGAGCGACGAGGAAGCGATGGCCGAACCGCAGCCGAACGTCTTGAATTTGGCGTCGGTGATGGTGTTGGTCGCTTCGTCCACCTCAATCTGCAGGCGCATCACGTCGCCGCACTCAGGCGCGCCCACGAGGCCGGTGCCTACGTTTTTCTTGCTTTTGTCCAGCGTGCCCACGTTGCGGGGGTTGCTGT
>JAYSZD010000668.1:0-1410 GCA_043738185.1 Hymenobacter sp.
GACTTTGTAGTCCGCGTCCCCGCACCGGTGAGCGGGTCAAATGGCACGGGGACGCGGACTACAAAGTCCGCGCTACTGCCCGCCCCGCTTATTTCCGTAAGTTTGAGCCACTACTCTCCCCCGCCTCATGTTCGGTTTCGGCTACGCCAAGTCCGATTCGATAGCCTACGTTATCCAGTACCAAAAACGGCAAAGTAGTGCGCGAGGGGCGCGGGCTGGCGTTTTTCTACTCCACGTTCAGCAGCTCCATCGCGGCCGTGCCGCCGGCCTCCAACGACCTGCCGTTCATCTTCAACGAAACCACGGCCGACTACCAGCGCATCACCATTCAGGGCCAGCTCAGCTACCGCGTGCGCGACCCGCGCCAGCTAGTCGAGCTGCTGTTCGTGGTGCGCGAGCCCTTCCGCAGCCAGCGCACACAGGGCGGCCTGGTAGCGGGGCGGCTGCGCGCCAGCCAGCCCCTGCACGTCGAGTCGCTGATGCCCGCGGGCGGCGTCATCTTTTCCGACGGGGTAGAGGCCAATTTCCTGCGCTTCAACGCGGGCAGCGTGGCCACCATCGGCCCCGGCCAGGAGGTGGCGCGGCTGGTGCAGCCGGGGTAGCGCGGACTTTGTAGTCCGCGCCCCACGCCGTATGGATTGCTTTACCGGCGCGAGGACGCGGACTACAAAGTCCGCGCTACTTCATTAGCAGCGGGCGCGTAGAAAATCAAAAAACCGCTTGGCGTGGGGCAGCCGCTCCACCGCAGCCGGGTTCAGTGTGGCTAGGATGGCGAAGGAGTGGTCGCATTTGCTGCATGCGCCCTTTGTGGTGTTGCGCGTGGCGTGGATTAATTTTTCGCTGAGGGCGGGCTTACCCATGGTTTCGGGGTTGGCATTAGACGGCATCACAAAAAAGGCTCTTGCGTTAAGCGCAGGAGCCTTTTTTGTGATGCGAACTTTTAGTTCGTGCCTCCAGATTGGTCTGCATTTTCGGAGCTTTCCCGTGCTACCGCCTCGCGCAGCTGCAAGCCCTTATCTACCGCCACGGCCAGCAGCGCGCCGGCCACTGGGCCCGCCACGTACACCCACCAGTCGGTCCAGTTGCCGCTGAGCAGGGCGGGGGAGAAGGACCGCGCCGGGTTCATGCTGGCCCCCGTGAGCGGGCCGGCCACCAGCGCCTCCAGCGCCACTGTGGCGCTGATGGCCAGCCCCGCCAGCATCCCTACTTCCTTCGAGCCCGAGGTCACGCGCAAAATCACCAGCATGAGCCAGAAGGTGAGGAAGGTTTCGATGCCCAGCGCTTGCATAGCCCCGTGGGCCGGCAGCGTGGCCCCCAGGTCGGAGCCCGGCGTGGCTATTAGCTTCACCAGAAAGCTGCCCAGCGCCGCGCCCACCAGCTGCGCCCCCACGTAGGGCAGCACCCGCCGCC
>JAYSZD010000669.1:0-3431 GCA_043738185.1 Hymenobacter sp.
CCCTGCCGGTACGGCTGATATTGGGCCTGCACATTGCCGCCGGTGCCACCGCACTCTTTGCCGGCCTGGTCCCGATACTGGGCCGTAAAGGCGGCAAAGCGCATGTGCGGGCCGGCCGCCTCTACGTGTACTGCATGCTGGCCGTGGCGGCCACTGCCGTCCTGCTCTGCCTTTTACAGCGCCTCACCATCGGCCGCCTGATGCTGACGGGCGTGGCGGTGCTCAGCTTCTACCTCAGCTTCAGCGGCTGGCGGGCGGCCCGGCGGCATAGCGCGACGTTGCTGACCAGTGATGTGGCGCTGGCAGCCGTCACCTCTCTGGTTGGCCTGCTGATGCTGGCGGCCGGCGTGTGGCTGCAGGCGGTCCTTTTTGGGTTCTTCGGCGTGCTCATCTGCTTATTTGCCGGCCTCGACACCGTGCGAGGCTTGCGTCCCCGGCCGGTTAGCACGCCCACGCCGTGGGTGCTGCGCCACTTCACTCGCCTGGGCGGCTCGTACATCGCCACGTTTACGGCTTTTGTGGTGGTGAACCTCGGCCGGTGGCTGCCGGCGGGCGCGCCGCAATGGGCCGGGCTGGTGGGCTGGATTGCTCCAACCATCATCGGCACCATCCTCATTACGCGCACCGTGCGCCGTTACAAGCGCCGGTTGCCGCCGGCCAGTGCCCCGGCGGCACATGCTGCCGGCGTTGTTCCGCTGCTGCTACTGGTATTGGCAGCCTGGCCCGCACGCCCGGCTGCCGCGCAAGCCGCTACGCCCCGCTTGCTCACGGGGCAGTTCACCGACGAGGCCGGCCAGCCGCTGCCCTACTCCACTGTGGGCGTGGTGGGACAGGGCGTGGGCACCGTGGTCGATGCGGAAGGGCGCTTTCGGCTGGCCCTGCCCGCTACGGTTGCCGCCACCGATACGCTGCGGTTTGCGCTGCTTGGTTACGCCCGACGGACCATGACCGTGGCGGCACTGCCCGCCGGGCCGCTCATGGTGGTGCTGCCCGCCTCGGCCGTGGCCCTGCCCGCCGCCACGGTGCAGGCCCGCCGCCTCGATACCGTGCGCATCGGCAACCCGCACTACCGCACCAACCTGCAAACCAACTTCGCCCTCGGCACCAAGCCAGGCCTGAACGTAGGCTCGGAGATTGGGCGCGTATTCCAACTCCCCCGGGGCGGCGGCTGGCTCGACCAGTTCGATTTCGTACTCAGCGCCAACGACTTCGACACAGTGAAATTTCGCATCAATGTATACGCGCTACGCGGTGGGGTGCCCGCAGTGCCACTTCTGCGCCAGTCCATCTACCGCGAGGTGGTGGGCCGGGGTGCCCGGCGGGTGCGGGTCGACTTACAAGCCGAGCAGCTGTTTGTGCGTGAGGATGCCGTGGCCGTAACAGTGGAATGGGTGGGTCATGCCCGCCACGGCCAGCAGCTGGCGCTGCCGCTGCTCATGCCCGCCTTTGGCACCCACCTCTACCGCTATGGTGCAGCCAACCGCTGGAAGCGTTTTGTATCGATGAGCACGGCGATGGAGCTGCGCGTGTTGCGCTAGCCCGGGGCGTGGGTTTGGGCCCGATGCGCTGCCTGTTATTCCCGCACCACTTCTACTTTACCATCCGCACCCAGCCGCACCACCCGCGAGGGCGCTACTCTGGTATTGTCGTCCTGACGCCAGTGCGCTACGTGGTCGGCGCCGCGCAGAATGGCGGCATCGATTTCCCCGTACACCGCCGGGGTAGGCGCGCCCGCCTTATTGGCCGACGTGGAAACCAGCCCGTGTCCCAACCGCCGCACCACCTTAAAGCAAAACTCGTCCTTCACCACGCGCAAACCCACCGTGCCATCGGGCGCTACCAGAGCCGGAGCCACGGTTCGGCTGGCCGGCAACAGGTAGGTGGTGGGGCGGGTTCCGCTGGCCAGCAGCGCTTCCATGTCGTCGGGCAGCTGCGCGGCGTAGCGCTGCAACATCGCCAAATCGGCCACCAGCACGATGCTGGGCTGGCCTTCAGGACGGCCTTTAAGTTGGTAAAGCTGCTTAACGGCAGGCGGGGACTCGACATCGCAGCCCAGGCCCCACACCGTATCGGTGGGGTAGAGAATAACCTGCTGGAGCAGCAAGGCATCCACGGCGGCATCTACTTCTTGTTGAAAACGGACCACAGATTTAACGGATTTTAACGGATGAAACAGATTTTTGGTGGTTCCGTCCGTTCAGACCACTTTTTAACAACTGACGGCACGGACAAACAAAAGTCTATCAAAAATGGGTGCCGAACCACAAATAATCCGTTTCATCCGTTAAAATCCGTTAAATCTGCGGTCTGGCACAGTTCCACCAATACGCCGCCGGCACTTTTGGGGTGCACGAAACACACCAGCTTGTTGTCGGCCCCGCGCTTGGGCACTTCATTTAACAAGATGAAGCCCTCCCCTTTCAGCCGCGCCATCTCCGCCCGGATGTCATCGACCTCAAAGGCGACATGGTGAATGCCTTCGGGCTTTTTGGCTAGAAACTTCGTGATGGCGCTATCGGGCGAGGTGCCGGCCAGCAGCTCAATCTTGGAGCCCCCCACCCGAAAGAAAACCGTGTCAACGGCCTCGCTGGCCACGTGTTCCTGCTTGTAGGGAGCCACGCCAAGCAGCGCGGTGTAAAGCGCAGTGGCAGCTTCCAGATTGTTCACGGCCAAGCCGAGGTGTTCAAGATTGGTGAGCATGAGAGCAGTTTTGAAAGCAATAGGCCTTCTACGGGCCTAAAAAGGCAGTTTTGCCGCGTCTTTTGGTTCGCGGCCGCAACCCAAAGCAATTCCTTATTTGGATTGTATCTACTTTTGTGAATTCAAAGAAAACTGATTCCCCTGTAACTGTGTTCTACAGGGGCCAGCCATTCGCTGGTTTACCACTTTGCTATTCCGCTGCGCGCAATGCTTAAGCTCCCCATTTACCTCGATAATAACTCCACTACACCCCTCGACCCACGGGTATTGGAGGCGATGATGCCCTATCTGACCGACGTATTCGGCAATGCGGCTTCGCGCAACCATCCGTTCGGCTGGGCAGCCGAAGAAGGCGTGGACTACGCCCGTGAGCAAATCGGCAAGCTCATTAACTGCGACGCCAAGGAAATTATCTTCACCTCGGGTGCTACCGAGTCGGATAACCTGGGCATCAAGGGCGTTTTTGAGATGTACAGCCAGAAAGGCAACCACATCATCACGGCTACCACCGAGCACAAGGCCATCCTCGACACCTGCAAGCACCTGGAAAAGCTGGGCGGCCGCGTCACTTACCTGCCCGTCGACGAGCAGGGCCTCATCAGCCTCGCCGAGCTCGAAGCCGCCATGACTCCGAAGACAATTCTGGTCAGCATCATGTACGGCAACAACGAGACGGGCACCATCAACAACATCCGCGAAATTGCCCGCATCGCCCACAGCCACGGCGCGCT
>JAYSZD010000670.1:0-1408 GCA_043738185.1 Hymenobacter sp.
GGACCGACGGGCGTTTGGTACACAAAGCCAGTCATGGCCGTCAGGTAGGGGCGGCTGACGGTGGCACCGCGCCGGGCCAGCAGCGGGTTGCCGCTCTGCCGCTCCCAAGGCCGAAACAGCGTGTGCACGTAGGCTTCCGTGCGCCACTCCAGAGAGCCCGCAATGGCCTTGATATACTTCAGGCCCACGGCGGCATAGGCGGTGCCGCGGTAGCGGTCCAGGAACTGCGTGCGGGAGTCGGGCAGCGGCAGGAAAGCCGGCGCCGATGTCAGCGACGAGCGGTAGGTGGCAAAGCGTCCCTGGGTGGTGGCCACGGCGTCCACGGTGTAGCCCCAAGCGTGCACCCGGCGTCCTACCGAGTCCACTTTATGAAACGTGAAATACTGCTCAGTATACACCCGGGCCTGCATCCATTGGTGGTCTTTGGTGCGGCCCTGTAAGCCGTTGGCCGTAGTGCCCGGCGAGTAATCTTCTTCGGCTAATACGCCTCGGAAGGAAAATTCTGCCCGGCGGCCGCTCACTGCGTACTGCCGCCGGTTCAGGGAGTTGCGCTGAAACTGCAGCGCGCCCGTGAGGCCATCCAGGCGGTTTTGGTCCAGTTCGGCACCGGAGCTGATTTCGTTGGTGTTGGCAAACCGGTCACGGCTCGTGAACACGCCCCCACTCAGAATGTAGCGGCTGCGGTAGTTGGGGCTGTAGCCGATGTACAGGGAGGTTTTCAGGTCGCGCTGCTGCAGCTGGGTGTTCTGGGCTGTGCTGCCCAGCAGGCCCCCCGTATCTTGGTAGTTGAAGTTGTTGAACGTAACCGTGGGCTCGAAATAAAGCGGCGCCCGGCCCGGCACACTCACCCGGAACGAGGCCTGCGCCCCGTTATAGAAGCGCCCGATGGTGGCATTGGCCTTGATGGTGTAGAGGTAGCGGTTGAGGTAGCGGTAGGCCGCGCCCAGGTAGAAGTTGCTCATGGACCGCGACGAGAGCAGCACGCCCAGGTCGGTGGTCAAGTTGGAGTTCTGGCGGGCGTCGAGGTTGAGGTCGTACCCCTGCAGCTTGCTGTCGTAGCGGATCCGTGGGTACACGTTGTTGAAAAAGTCGTTGTTGACGAGGCGGTAGTAGCCTTCCTCCACGTCGCCGGGGGAGTAGGTGGAACCGGTGCGCTGGAAAAAGCGGCGCACAAACTCCTGCTGCTGTCGGGGCACGCCCTGCACGCTAACCTGTTTGAAATCGGGCTTGGGGGCGCGCTCCTGGAAGGCCCGGCGCCGCTGCTGCAGGGCCAGCGTATCCTCGCGGCGCGTAATGCGGGTCAGCAGCAGCTCCAGCTTGCGCTCGGTGGCCTGCTGGCCCAGGCTTACCAGCTGTTTCACTTTCCCAAAGTCAGCGGCCGTAATGTCGCCCAGCGTCGGCTGAATGA
>JAYSZD010000671.1:0-1407 GCA_043738185.1 Hymenobacter sp.
ACGCCTTGTATGATTGCACTGCCTTTCGTTGAGAGGTAGCCAGGAAAGGAAACGGGGTCACTTATTACGCCTAAAGGCGGCGCTTCGGCGCTGACCTTGCTTGCCAGAATCAGTGCCCCGTTTCTTGTTTTTGCCCGAAGACTGCACAGTATAAAGCGAGCCCGGCTTCGCGCAGGGCATCGCGCATTTCAGCAAGGATAGTTGCGGTAAAAACCGGTCTGGCTGACTATTTACCCATTTTACGCCCGCCTATGCCTCCTGTTTCCCTCATTCCCCTCAAGTACGTGGTGGGCGTTGACATCGCCAAGGACACGTTCGTCGCCTGCTTCGGCCGCATCGAAGCGACCCAGCAGGTGCATATTGGCAAGCAAGCCACCTTTTCTAACACGGCTGCTGGCTTTGCGGACTTGCTCACGTGGGCTACCCGCCAGCAGATGACGAGTGCCCCGCTCTGGTTTATCGTCGAGGCCACGGGCGTATACTACGAAGAACTGGCCTATTTTCTGGCTGATAAAGCGCAGTCGCTGAGCGTGCTGCTGCCCAACAAGGTCAAGCATTTCGCCCAGAGCACGGAGCAGAAGAGCAAGACCGACCAGCTCGACGCCCGCCTGCTCTGCCGCTTGGGGCTGGAGCGGGTGCTACCGGCCTGGCAGCCCCCTACCCCGGCCCTGCGCCAGTTGCGGGCCCTGGCGCGGGAACGCCAAAGCCTGACCCAGCAGGGCGCCCGGCTTAAGATTCGCCGGCACGCCTACCAGCACAGCTACCAGCCGGATAGCCGAACGCTGGAACGCCTAGCGGCCCAGCAAAAGCTGCTGCTCATTCAGTTGCAAGCTATCGACCAGGACCTAGCCGACTTGCTGCACGCCGAACCGGAACTGGCCCGCAAGCTGGCCCACCTGACCAGCGTACCGGGCATTGGGCTGACGACGGCCATTATCGTCATCGCCGAAACTACGGGGTTCGCCCTAGTGGGAAATGAACGCCAACTGGCCTCCTACGCCGGCCTGGATGTAATACAGCGGCAGAGTGGCCTCTCAGCCGGCGCGCCCCGCATCTCGCGTCGGGGTAACGCCCGTTTACGCACCGCTCTTTACTTACCCGCTGTCAGCAGCTTACGGCACAACCCACAGCAAATTGCCTTTTACGCCCGCTTACGCAGCCGCCATCCCAGCGGCAAGCCGGGCGTGATTGCCGTCATGCGTAAACTGCTCCTGCTCTGCTACTCGCTCTGGAAACAGGACCACCCGTACGACCCGCATTACCATCCGGCCCATCAACTCCGAAAAGAAATAGCCCCGGTCGCTTAGCTAACCGAGGCTACGCAGGATGAACCCGTAGGCCCTCCTTGAAGGAGCCAAAGGTAAAAACTTTTGCCGCAATGCTTGCTTTTTAACACAGTATCTGGCG
>JAYSZD010000672.1:0-8905 GCA_043738185.1 Hymenobacter sp.
AGCCCCAATTTTTCGTGGGGCGTAGGCTTTCAGTACGGCTACACCTTCGGACGGCTGAGCGTGTACCCAGCCGTGCTCTACAACCGCACCTTCAATAACCGCTGGGGCATTGAGGCCCTGTTTCCGGCGCGGGTCACGGCCCGTTACAACGTGTCGGAGTCGTCTATCTTCTACGCGGGTTACGCCGTCGATGGCTTCAACTACATCATCAAGCTTCGCAACGAGCTGGCGCGCCTCGGGCCCGGCGGGGCGCCCCTGGCCGACAAAAAGCCCCTTCGCACGCTGGAGTTGCGCGAAACAGAGGTCAAGTTCCGGCTGCGTTGGGAGCGGGAGCTGCTGAGCTTCCTCTGGCTGGGCGCCGAGGCCGGCTACCGCTACAACTACGCCTTCGACGCGTTTGACCGCACCAACAACGACCGCGAGAAAATCATCGATTCCAAGTTCAACGGCAGCCCGTATGCCAGCCTGGAGCTGTTCATCACGCCGCCGCGCAAGCTGCTGGAAAAAGCCGGCGTGCGGCGCTAGCAGGGGCAGCTAGGGCAGCAGGCGAATAATAAAGTTCTTGAGCGGATTCTTTTTGACGATGGTCATCAACTGGCCGTTGGCGTACTGGTACTCGTCTTCGCGGCCGTCGCGCCGGGCCCGGTGGGCGTTTGGCGCGGCGCGGCTCAGGCTGAAATAGTCGCCGAAGTATTCGGCGTAAGCTTTGGTCTGGCCCGTTGGCTCACCAAAAAACAGGTTGGTCACGGCGTAGGTAATCGGCTGCTTTTCGGTGGCGCGGTAGCTGTGCTTGTACTGCTCGGCCACGATGTCGTAGTGGTCGCCCTTCCACTCGGCGCGGGACGTGAAATTGCCTTGGTTAGTGTGCGCGTCCACCGTGGAGAGTTGTAGCTGCCCGTTGCGGAAGCGGTTATTCACCTGGTAGTAAATCTTCAGATTGTAGAACAAAAACTTCACCTGCACGTCGCTCACCAGCGTGTAGAGCACCTCCGTGCCCGCTTGTGGCTGCCGCGTGGCCGTCATGGTCCCCACCCGAAGGCCGGCCACTTCGATGGCGTAGCGGCGCACTTCCTTGCCGGCCTGCGCCTGAACTGCGAGCGGGACCAACCAGCAGAAGGCCAGCCCGCAGCCCAGGCGCCGGCCCCTACTGCTCATTCAGGTTCCAGTTGTATTCCAGGTAAGAAACGTTGTCGGGGTTGGCCAGCTTGGTTTTGGCGTACTTGTTCACCCACTTGGCTACCGACTGGCCGTTGTTATCCCAGTCGCCCTTATACCAGTCGAAGTACCTGGAAAGCTGTCCGGAACCAGGCTTGTTTTTGGTGGGGTCGTTAAGGAAATCGCGGCCTTGCTCGTCGAGCTGGCGGTCCAGCTTCTCGGCGGTAAATGCCTCATTGCGCAGGCGCGGGCACGAAACCGAGGCGCACACCAGGGCAAAGTGAATGCGCGGGTCGTCGTAGTTTTTGCGCAACGTGCCGTGCTCAATATTATCGAGGCTCATTTTCTCGCCGCCGATGCTGAAGAACTTGGATGCCCAGGGCGTAGTCACGAAGGGAATCTTAATCTTCGAGCCAATATCCTTGATGCTCTGCACCGGGTAATGGTTGAGGATGAGCCGGATGGTGTAGGCGTTGTAGGCGTTTATCCAATACGCCATTTGCTCGTTTTTGCTCCAGCTTTTGGTCGGCGCGTTCTTGCTGAGCATGGCCAGGTACTGGTCAAATTCCTTCTGGTCGGCTTTGAAGCCCTTGTAGCTCACCTGCCCTTTATCATTGACGTGCTTTTTCAGCAACCGGTCGTAGGCGCTGTGGTCAAACGAAGCGGCGGTACTGCTCATTGCCGCATTATTTGCAGCGACAATATTTGCAGCGAATAAGGGCGTTTCCGGTGCGCTGCAAGCCACCAGGGCAGCTATCGAAAGGCCAAGCATGGCCAGCGCGGGGAGGTTGGTTAGTTTTATCATCATGTTCATAAACAGAGTATACGGGTAGTAGTTGAGGGAAAGATTTAATAGCGGCCAAACTATGCCCAGCCGCAGCTCCGTAAGCATCCTAAATTCATGCCAATGCTTCTGCTCTTTGCGCTTTTGGGCCTAACGGCGCCCGCCGACACCGTGCCTAAGCGGATTGCGCTGTTTCCGCTCCCGCTGGTGTATTACACGCCCGAAACCCGACTGGCTTACGGGGCGGCCGCCACGGCCACCGTGCGCTTCCGGCGCGATGCCGATTTTCCGGCCGCCCGTCCGTCCCAATTCACCTTCGGCGTGGCCTACACCCAAAACAAGCAGCTGCTGGTGTACCTGCCCTTCCAGCTGTTCTACGACCACAATAATTACTATGCCTATGGCGAGCTGGGCTATTACCGCTACAATTACTTCTTCTTCGGACTGGGCGAAAATGACGTGCCGCGCGAGCTGTATGGCGTCAATTTTCCCCGCGTGCGGCTCAACGCGTTCCGGCGCATCATGCCCGCGCTCCGGCAGGGCAAGCTCTACGCCGGCCTGCGCTACCAGTACGAAGACTACGATGTGACCACCACCGTGCCCGATGGTCAGCTGGCCTCGGGCGTGGTACCGGGCGGGCAGGGCAGCCGGCTGATGGGCAGCGGCCTGGGCCTCTTTTTTGACTCGCGGGACAATGTATTTTTCCCCGGCAAGGGCGTGGTGGCCGATATCAGCGGCCTGGTACGCAACGCCGCGGCCAGCGCCGGCCCCGCCGGCCAAACCACGTATTCCGACCGTTACGTGGCCGACGTTTCATCCTACCACACGCTGCACAAAAAGGCAATTATGGCCGTCAACTACTTCGTCAGCTACACCGTGGGCACGGCGCCGTTCAATGCCATTTCGCTGCTGGGCGGCACTAGGCGCATGCGCGGCTACTACGAAGGCCGCTACCGCGACCAGAACGCGGCCCTGCTCCAAACTGAGCTGCGGGTGGCGGCCTACCGACGCCTGGGCGCCGTGGTATTCGGCTCGGTGGGCGTGCTAGGCGACGAGCAAACGGCCCTGCGCCTGGGCCAGCCCAAAGGGGCCTACGGCGCGGGCCTGCGCTTCACCGTCAACCGACGCGACCACCTCAACCTGCGCGTCGATTACGGCTTCGGCAAGGAATCGAGCGGCCTCTACCTCACCATTGGCGAAGCTTTTTAGTCGAACGACGCGGCCGGGCAGCCTATCTTGCCAAACTGCCATTCGTTGCACCAAGAAATCCGTGCTTCCCCGAAACCTTAGCATATGACCCTTAGCGTTATCATTCCCACCTATAATGAAGCCGCCAACATTGGCCGGCTGGTGCAGGACCTGCGCCGCTTTGCCGCGGGCCAGGCGGTAGAGGTGCTGGTGATAGATGCGCACAGCCCCGATGGCACCGCCGAGACCGCCCGGCAGGCTGGGGCCACGGTGCTGCTGGCCCCAAAAGCCGGCCGCGCTGCCCAAATGAACTTCGGCGCGCAACACGCCACCGGCGCCATTCTCTATTTCGTGCACGCCGACGTAGGCATTCACCCCGATTATGTGGCCACCATCGTGGCGGCGGTGGCGCGGGGGCACGAGGCGGGCTGCTACCGGTTCCGGTTCGATTCGTCGCATCCGCTGCTGCGTATCAACAGCTACGGCACCCGCTTTCCGGGCATTATGAGCCGCGGCGGCGACCAGACGCTGTTCGTCACCCAAGCGCTGTTTCAGCGGCTGGGTGGATTCAATGAGCGGTTTGTCATCATGGAAGACTTCGAAATCATTCTTCGAATCCGGAAAGTCGCCTCCTTTTTCATCGTACCGCAGGACGTTCGGGTATCGGCCCGCAAGTACGAAACCAACGGCTGGCTGCGGGTCCAAGTCGCCAACCTGACGGCCTTTTCGCTATTCTTCCTCAAGGTGTCGCCCGTGCGCATTGCCCGCACCTACAAGGCCATGCTCAACTACCGCTGATGCCGCCGACCGTCCTCGTCACCGGCGCCAACGGCTTTCTGGGCCGCCACCTCGTAGCCGAGCTGCTGCGCCGCAATTACGCCGTGCGCGCCCTCGTGCGGCCCCAAAACAACCCGACATCTTCTCCCCTGCTGCCCTTGCAAAGCCTGCCCATCGAGTGCGTAACGGGCGACATCAGTCAGCCAGAGTCGGTAGCCGGGGCGGCCGATGGCTGCGCGGCCATCATCCACGCGGCGGCCCTAGCGCGGGTGAACCCGGCCCGTGACCCAGCCTTGTGGGCCGCGAACGACGCCGGCACGGCTACCGTGCTACAGGTGGCGCGACAGGCCCAAATCGAGCGTTTTGTGTACGTGGGCACGGCCAACGTATTCGGTTTCGGCCCCCAGGCGCAGCCCGGCGACGAAACCTGCCCCTTCGCCGGTGCCGATTATGGCCTGGATTATATGGATAGCAAACGGGCCGCTACCAACCGGGTGCTACGCGCGGTGGCCGACTGGCAACTGCCCGCCGTGCTGGTGCACCCCACCTTCATGCTGGGCCCCGGCGATGCCAAACCAACCTCCAACGCCCTGCTGCTGGAGCTGTACCGGGGCCGGCTGTTGGGCTGCCCCGCCGGCGGCAAAAACTACGTGCACGTGCGGGACGTGGCCGTGGCTACCGTGAACGCGCTAAAGCTGGGCCGAGTGGGCGAGTCGTACATTCTGGGCAACCAGAACCTGAGCTACCAGGATGCTTTTCAGCTGATGGCCCGCGTGATGGGCAGCCGGCCGCCGCGCTGGCCCGTGCCGGCCGCCGTGGCCCGGCTGGTGGGCGCGGCCGGCGACTGGCAGGCCCGCCTCACCGGCCGCCCCGCGCAGGTAAATTCCGCGATGGTGGCCGTGGCAAATGATGGTCATTACTTCAATGTTCAGAAAGCAATTGCCGAACTTGGCCTGCCCCAAACGCCGATAGCGCAGGCCGTGGCCGAAGCATTCGCCTGGTTTAAAGAACACCATTATGTTTGAAATCAACCCGGCCCCGGCCACCAGCCCCACGCTACCCTGGCCGCCCCAAGCGGCCCAAACGGGACCGTTTGCGGGCAAGGTGGCCATCATTACCGGCTCGGAATCGGGTATTGGCCGGGAAACGGCGCGGGCGTTCTGCGAGCAGGGCGGGGCCGTGGTCCTCAACGGCCGCAGCGCCGAGCGTTTGGAACGCACCCGCCAGGAGCTGGCCGACGCCGGGCTGGCCGTAGTCAGCTGCCTGGCCGATGTGACGGACTATGGCGACTGCGAGCGGCTGGTGGAAACCGCCATTCGGGAGTTTGGGCAACTGGACGTACTCGTGACCAATGCCAGCATTTCGATGCGGGCTTATTTTGCCGACATGCAGCCTGAGGTGTTCCGGCAGGTGCTGGACAGCAACGTGTACGGCACGGTGTACCCACTCAAGGCCGCGCTGCCGCACCTGATGCAGACGCGCGGCAGCGTCACGTTTATTTCTTCGATTTCGGCCCTCAATGGCATGCCCAGCGGCTCGGCCTACTGCGCGGGCAAGGCGGCAGTGGCCAATCTGGCCCACACCCTGCGGCTGGAGCTAGCCCACACCGGCATTCACTTTGGGGTGGTGCACATCGGTTTCACGCAGAACGATGCCGAAAAGCGCGTGCTCGATGCGACCGGGCAGCCCGTGCCCATTGCCCACCGCCCGCCCCGCTGGCAGAAATCGCAGGCCGACGTGGCCGAAATTATTCTCGGGCACATTCGGCGACGGCGCCAGCGCACCGTGATTTCGGTACTGGGCCGGCTCATCGTTCTGCTCCACACCTGTTTCCCCAGGCTCGGCGACTGGATAGTGCTCCGAACCGTGCGGCGCCTGCGGCACTTTTACGAGTAAACTCCTCCCCAAAAATCGCAATTTGCGCCTGTTTTCAAGGCTATTACGGATACGCACTACATTCTTTCCTAGTAGAGGGAATTGGGAGCATCGCCGAGTATGACCACCGACGTGGGTACGATACGCTCAATACCTTAAATACGACCTATTTTCGAAAGCAGTTCTCATACACCAAGCTTAACCGCAACCGGAAACGCGTGGTGTAATAAATCGGCCGTCTTCTTGAAAAGGGATAGGACGACCCCGTTTTATTTCCATAGTAACCGCTCCGGTGTTATGTGAGCCGGGGAAGCATATTAAGCGTTTAAACAAGCTATTGCCGCTCAAGATGTATCACCAAATCGATGCGAGTGTAACTAGCACCTACCTGTAAATAATCCCCCCGGTAATACAAATCCAGATACCGATTCGTTAGTTTCCGAATGGTATAGGAGCGTTCAAGAGGTGGACAGACTATTTGCGCACCCGTGCGCACGTACGAAATCGTATTTCGTGCATTAGTTCGCTCATTGTACTGCTCCAGTTCAGTGGGTGAAAATTTAAGTTGGGTGTAATCAATAGCACCATCAGTGGGCTGAAATGCTACTAGCACTTTATTTTGCGCGTCGTACATAGTAGGGTCTACTAGCCCTACGCGCCAGGTGCCTTCCAGCGAACCTGCTGGTTCAGGTTGTTCTGCATCCTTTTTACTACAGGCACTGGAAAACAGGACCAAGGCGCAAAACACGATAGAAAAGAGACGGACCATTGTGCTATTTAAAAACTGTTGGTTGGATTACTTGGCCAAGTGAATAATTAAATGGTATAGGTCTTCACGAATATACAGCCACGAACGATTTATGAGGAAAATACTTGAGCTTCACCATTTGGAGCCAACTAGGCAATATCCTTAGCTAAAAAAATTGTATCTCAATACTACCATACAAATGAAAAAAAAGCCGCTAGACATAATATCGTCACCGCTCGTTAATACAAACATTATATACGTATTATTTAATATATTTTAGATAAACAAACGTAGTTCCATTCAGGAATGAAATTAACTTCACCAAGGAAATGGAGGATTGGGACAAAGTCAGTATTTGCAAATGGACGTCGACCCTGACTGCGAGGAAATCATGACCCGCGAAATGAAGCATCTCTACCGCTTCGTCTGCATCGTTCGACGAGACGGTAGAGATGCTTCGATGAATTCAGCATGACAACTTTTTGCTACGCTCACCTTTTACTCGAGCAATCAGGCCTGAAAGTTTTGTGCTTTTTGCTGCCGCCGCTTGAGTCCCTTTAGCCACGCGTAGGTGGCTTCCTGAGCCTGCACTGGCTTTTTACCATCTTCCGGCAGCACATAGTTATTCTCAAAATCGCGCGCTTTCACAGTGTCGTTCCGC
Source organism: Hymenobacter sp. (assembly GCA_043738185.1). Classification (GTDB taxonomy): domain Bacteria; phylum Bacteroidota; class Bacteroidia; order Cytophagales; family Hymenobacteraceae; genus Hymenobacter. Next base: position 7,189 of record JAYSZD010000672.1, read on the forward strand.
TGCAAGTCGAGCAGGTAGCGCAGCTCGGCGCGCAGGCCTTCGTCCAGCACCGGGAAGGCTATTTCCACGCGGCGGTCGAGGTTGCGGGTCATCCAGTCGGCGGAGGACACATAGACTTTTTCCTCGCCGCCGTGACCAAAAACGTATACCCGACTGTGCTCCAGAAAGCGGTCAACGAGGCCGTGCTGGGAGATGTTAGCGCTGAAATCCGGCTGCCCCGGCACCAGGCAGCCGATGCCGCGCACGATGAGCTCGACCCGCACGCCGGCCGCACTGGCCTGGTAGAGTTTGGCAATCATGTCCCGGTCTTCCACCGAGTTCACCTTGAGAATTATGTACGCCTCCTTGCCTTTCTTCGCCTGCTTGATTTCGTAGTCAACCAACGCGTTGAGGCCCGGCCGCAGGGCGAACGGAGCCACAAGCAGGTGCTTGAGCTCCGGCACCACGCTCTGGTCGCGCAGGTAATCGAACACGGTGGCCGCTTCGCCGGTCAGCCGCGCGTCGGCTGTAAACAAGCCGTGGTCGGTGTAAAGCGTACTGGTACTTTCGTTGAAATTGCCAGTACTGAAGTACGCGTATTGGCGGGTGATTTCGTCGGCCTCCAGGCGCGTGAGCAGCAGCAGCTTGCTGTGCACTTTCAGCTCGGGCGGGGTAAAAATGACGTTGGCGCCGGCTCGCTTGAGCTTATCAGCCCAAAAGAGGTTGGATTCTTCATCAAATCTAGCTTTTAGCTCTACTACCACCGTTACCTGCTTGCCGTGCTTGGCAGCTTTCAGAAGGGCTTTCACCACGGCGCTTTTACTGGCCACGCGGTAGAGAGTGATGCTAATGGCGGACACGCGCAGGTCGGTGGCGGCCTCGCGCAACAGGCGCGTCACGTAGTCGAACGATTGGTAGGGCGGGTGCAGCAGGTGGTCGCGCTGCGCGATGGCGGCCAGCAGGCTGCCCGTGCGCGGCAGCGTGGGGTGCGGCAGCGCCGGGCGGGCGGGGTAGTAAAGGCCGGCGTCCCCAAACTCCGGAAAGCCGAAAAAGTCGCGGAAGTTGTGGTAACGACTGCCTTCTACCAACTCCTCGTCGGTGATGCCGGTTTTTTGCTTGATGGCCCGGAGCGTTTCCGGCGGCATCAGCGGGTCGTAGAGCAGGCGGGCCGGAAAGCCAGTGGCCCGCTTGCTCAGGCTGCTGCGGATTTTCTCCATCAGGTCACCCGACACTTCTTCCTCAATGTCAAGCTCGGCATCGCGCGAAAGCTTGATGGCATTTACCTCCACGCGCTGGTAGGCCGGGAAAAGGCCGGCCGCCCCCACGCGAATCACGTCATCCAAAAATAATACGTACTGCTCCTCGCCGTCGTCGGGCAGGCGCACGAAGCGGCCGCCGTGGCGCTTGGTGGGGAGCTCCATCAGTAACACCCGCTCGGTTTCCAGGTCGGCCGCAGGGTCGCGGGGCTCACGCAGGTAAAAGGTGAGGTACACGGCCTGGTCCTTCAAAAAAAGGTGGTGCAGGGTGTCGTCCAGCACCACGGGTGAGAGCAGGTCGCGCACGTTTTTCTCAAAATAGCCGGTCGTCCATTCCCGTTGCTCGTCACTCAGCTCGGCTTCGCTCAGCAGGTGAATGTGGTGGCGGTTGAGTTCGGGCAGTAACTGCTCCCGAAACGTGACGCCAAATGCTTGCTGCTGCCGCCCCACTTCTTCCAGCACCTTGCGCAGTTCCCGCTTGG
>JAYSZD010000673.1:0-8898 GCA_043738185.1 Hymenobacter sp.
CCGAGGAGCTGGCCCATTACGCCGACCTCGATGCGCGGGTGCTGGCTACCGGCCAGACGCTGCCCGCCGAAGACCGCCTTACCCTGGCCGACGGGACGGTGCGCTGGTTTTATACCATCAAAAGCCTCCTGCCCTCGGGCTCCGACGCCGCGCCGCGGGTGCTGGGCGTAAGCACCGACATCACGGCCCTCAAGCAAGCCCAGCTCACGCTCACGCGCAGCGAAAAGCAGTACCGCGACCTGATGCACCATGCGCAGGCCCTCATCTGCACTTACGACCTACAGGGCACGGTGCTTTCGGTGAACCCGGCAATGGCCCGGCTGCTGGCCTACCCGGCCGAAGAGCTGCTGGGTCAGCCCGTACAGACCTTTCTGCTGCCCAAGGACCAGCCGACCTTCGGCCAGTACCTGGCGCGGATTGCCGCTGCGGGCGAGGCCAAGGGGGTGCTGCGGGTGCGCCCCCGCGACGGCGACGCGCTGCGCTTTTTGCTCTACCACAACTTCGTGCTGCGCGAGGCCGGGCAGCCGCCCTACATCATCTCGCACGCCCAGGACATCACCGAACGGGTGCGGGCCGAGGAGGAGATGAAGCAGGCCAAGGAAGCCGCCGAGGCCGCTGCCCAGGCCCGCACCGTCTTTCTGGCCAATATGAGCCACGAAATCCGTACTCCGCTCAACGGCGTGCTGGGCATGGCCGCGCTGCTGGCCAAAACCCGCCTCGACGACCAGCAGCACGAGCAGCTGCGCATCATTCAGGCCTCGGGCCGGCACCTGCTGGGCGTGATTAACGACGTGCTGGACGTGGCCAAGATAACCTCGGGCAAGGTGGAGCTGGAGCAGGAGCCTTTTCACCTCTGCGACGCGGTGGGCCAGGCCCTGCAGCCCCTGGCGGCGCAGGCCCAGGAGAAGGGCCTTACTTTCCAGACCAACTCCCTGCACGAGTCCTGCCCCTACCCGTGGGTGCGGGGCGACGCCCAGCGCCTCAACCAAGTGCTACTCAACCTGGTCGGCAACGCCGTCAAGTTCACCCCCGCCGGCGGCCTCGTGCGCGTGGCCGGCCGGCTGCTGGCCGAAACCACCGACTCGCTCACCGTGGAGTTCCAGGTAACGGACACGGGCATCGGCATCGCGGCCGACAAGCTGGACCATATTTTTGAGAGCTTCACCCAGGCCTCCACCGACACGGCCCGGCAATTTGGCGGCACCGGGTTGGGGCTGAGCATTTCGCGGGCCTTGGTGGCGCACATGGGCGGCGAGCTGACCGTAACCAGCCAGCCCGGCCAGGGCAGCACCTTCGCCTTTCGGCTGACCTTGCCCAAGGCCGAGGCTCCGGCCACTGCCGCACCCGCCATTCCGGCGGCCACCGACGTGCTGCGCGGCCTGCGGGTGCTGCTGGTCGAAGACAACGCCATCAACCGGCTGATAGCCCGCCAGATGATAGCGGCCTGGGGCGGCCTCGTAACCGACGCCCCCGACGGCCCCGCCGCCCTGGCCCTGTTTGAGCAGGAACCGCCCTTTGATGTGGTGCTGATGGACATTCAGCTGCCCGGCCTGAGCGGCCTCGACGTAACCCGGCGCCTGCGGCAGCACCCCGACGCCCGCCGCGCCGCCACGCCCATTCTGGCCCTCACGGCCAACGCCTACGCCGCCGACGCCCAGCAGTACCTGGCCGCTGGCATGAACGACTTTCTGGCCAAGCCCTTCGAGGAAGAAGACCTGTGCCGCAAGCTGCTGGCCCTGTGCCCGGCCCCGGCTTCGCCGTATGATTTGAGCCGCTTCCAGGCGCTGGCCCACGGCAACGCGGCCTTCGTGCCGGCCGTCATCGGTCATTTCCTGGCCGACATTCCGCCCGCCCTGACCGAGCTGCGCGCGGCCGTGGCCGCCAGCAACTGGCCCGAGGTGGGCCGGCTGGTGCACTACATCAAGCCCAACCTGGAAGCCCTGGCCGTGGCCGGTACCGCTGCGCCCGTGGCCGTCCTGGAAGCCGTGCGCCAGCACCCGCCCGCCGCCGCCGCCGAGGAAGCCGCCCTGCACGCCGCCGCCCGCCACCTGTGCGCCGCCGTCGAGGACGTGCTGCCCCTGCTGGCGCGGGAATTGGACGAAGGTGCTGCGGAGGGGTAAGGTTGCGCCCTCCGCGTGCACCTCCCCCCCCGGCCCCCTCTCCGAAAAGGAGAGGGGGGGCGTTCTACGACCTGCCAACAAACCTTTTTCGCACACCTCCGCGGCTCCCCTTCTCCTTTTCGGAGAAGGGGCCGGGGGATGAGGCGCACGCGGAGGGCGAGCCCGGCAGGGCATGTCAACGCTGAAGCAAGGAGATGAAGCGCGCGCTAAGGGTGAGACCCTATCGCCTAACAACCCTCATTCCATTCTTATCACAGGCTCTTGAGCCGCCCCATCAGGGTTGCCTCGTAGCTTTTGCCGACGGGCACTTCGTAGGCACCGAGCTGCAGGTGGCTGTCGGCCAGGCTTTCGATTTGGTTTAGGTTGACCATGTAGGAGCGGTGCACGCGCAGAAAGTGGGCGAAGGGCAGCCGCTCCTCCAAGGCCTTGAGGGTGCTGAGCACGATGTGCTTGCGCCCGGCGGCCGTGACGATGACCGAGTAGGCCGACATGGCCTCGATGTAGAGCACGTCGGCGAAATTGAGGCGCACGAGCTTGTTGTTGGTCTTGATGAACAGGTGCTGGTCGTCACCGGGCGCGGAGGCTTGCAGCTCGCCGGCGACCTCGGACGCGGGCTGGGACGCGGCCTCGGACTGGGCGCGGCGTTGTTCCCGCACCCGGGCCACGGCCTGCAGGAAGCGGGCATAGTCAAGGGGCTTGAGCAGGTAGTCGGCTATGGGCAGGGCAAAGGCATCGACGGCAAACTGCGGGTGCGAGGTCACCAGCACCACGCTGGGCGCGGGCTGGGGCAGCAGGCGCACCAGCTCCAGGCCCGAGAGGTAAGGCATCTCAATGTCGAGCAGCAGCAAATCGGGGCGGGGCTCCTGTTCCAGCCGGGGCAGCAGCTGCACGGCATCGGGCAAGGAGGCCAGCAGCTCCAGCCCCTCGGTGATGCGCACGAACTGCTCCAGGGTGAGGCGGTTGATGGCGTTGTCATCGGCAATGATGCAACGCAGCGGCGCAGGAGCAGACCCGGAAGCAGGCATAAAGGTACGAAAAAAAGAACGTGAAGCAGCGGCCCGGTCCAGAGCCGCCCGCCAAGGTACGGCCCCCGGACAGCCCGCGCAACCTTCCGAAGCCGGGCAACTCCGCCGGGGCGTTCAACGGGGTCATTGTTGCCCAACCCCTGGAATCCCGGCGGTGGCACCGCCCGGCGCCCGCCTGCTGCCCGGTTGCCGCGCCGGGCTCGGCCGGTTTCCAAAACCGCGGCAAGCGCGGCAGCTCCGCGCGGCTAGGAAGCTGATTCAGTGAAGAAAACAATCCGTTCGCGCAATTCTTCAGCGGGCCGGGGTTGGGGAGGGCTAGGTTTGACCCACTGAATCGATAATCTCCTAAACACTCCTTGTCATGGTAACTTCTTCGCCCCGTACCCGCTATTACCTCGCCTTTGGCCTGCTGGCCGTGCTCACCGCGCTGCTTCACCTGTCGGCGCAGGCCGCCCCAGCCCCGGAAGCATCCACTTCCCAGCGCGCGCTGGCCTACACCCGCCACCTGGCCCAGGTGCTGCACCTGCAGCCGCACCAGCTCCAGCCCGTACTTCGCAGCACCGAGCAGCAGCTCGTGGCGCTGGACTCGCTGACGGCCCGCCCCGGCGCCTCGTCCGCGGCCCACGCCCGCCCCGAAGCACGCTACCTGGCCGCCCTGCAGCCGGTGCTGACGCCGGCCCAGCACGACGCCCTGCTGGTGTTGCGCCAGCGGACGGCGCCGCTGCCCGCCGCCCGGCGGACGCTGCTTCGCCCAACTGCTACGCCGGCCGTCGCCGACAATCGGCCTCTGAGCAGCGGCAATCTGGCCCCGGGCCCAGCTTTTCTGGAGGGCTACGTAATGGGCGCTGGTGGTCGGGCCCTGCCCGGCGTCACGGCCCGGGTGGCGGGCTCCGCCCTCCTGGTGGTCAGCAACGCCGATGGTCTGTTTCGCCTGCCGCTGCCCACGGCGCCCGGCAAACAGCCCGTGCGAGTGGTGTGCAGCTATGCCGGCCTGGCCGACTGCGAGATAAACCTGGAGCCCCGGCAGCGGGTGCTCAGCCTCGAAATGCTCGAAACCGCCCCGCTGCTGTCGGCACCGCGCCGCTGGTACTGGCGCTGGAGCAGCAAGCGCCAGCTCGCTCAGGCGCCCGCCTCGTTCAGTTCAGAAAACGTGACACTGGCTAAATAAGGCCCCAGCGGCGACGGGCGGCGGCTACCTTTTCCGTCGGTTGTGGCTTGCCAGCCAGCTAACAGCTACTGCCCTTTTTATCTCACCACTTCTTTTACTCCCCGCAATGACGACGCTCTTCACCCGCTGGCTGCTGGCCGGCTGCCTGCTGCTCCTGAATTTTGCCGGCCGGGCGGCCGAAGTCACTGCCCTCGATGGCCTCTGGAAAGGACCGCTGCAAGTGCCGGGCGGCCAGCTGGATATAACCTTCCGGCTGGTGAAACTCACGGCCGGCGGTTACTTCGCCACCCTCGACGTGCCGCAGCAGAAAATCAACCGCATGAGCGTGCAGGTAGCCATGCGCGGCGACACGGTGACGTTCTTGGCCGAGGAGGCCGCCAGCCGCTTCGTGGGGCAGCTGGCCCCCGACGGCCGCCAGCTCAGCGGGCAGTGGCAGCAGCCCGGCCTGCAAGTGCCCATGACCCTGCGCTACGCCGCCCAGGCCGCGGCCGCGCCCGGCGCCAAAGTGCGCCTCACGCCGCCTTACCACGAAGAAGAAGTGACCTTTGACAATGCCGCCGCCGCACTGCGCCTGGGCGGCCTACTCACCGTGCCGCCCGGCAAGGGGCCGTTTCCGGCGGTGGTGGTGCTGGCTGATGCCGGCCCGCTGGACCGCGATGCGGCCGTGGGCGACTACCGGCCCGTGGGTACCCTGGCCGATTATCTTACCCGCCGCGGCGTGGCCGTACTGCGCCTTGATGCCCGCGGCATGGGCACCTCCGGCGGCGCCGCCAACCCGGCCCTGCTGGCCCGCCTCAACGACGTGAAGGCGGCGCTGAACTACCTGCGCACCCGCCCGGAAGTGGATTTGGCTCGCCTGGGCGTCATCGGGCACGGCGAGGGCGGCAACCTGGCCCTGCTGGTCGCCACGCAGCCCCTGCCGCCGGCTTTTGTGGTGGCGCTGGGCGCCGCTGGCCTGCCCGGCAAGGAGCTGGCCCGCCTGCAGCAGACCCAGGTGCTGCGGGCCGCCGGCCTGCCCCAGCCGCAGATTGACGCGTTGGTGAAGCGCCAGCAGGCCATTTTGGATGTGGTGCTGCACACCCGCGACAACCCGCAGGCCCAGGCCATCGTGACCAACATGTTGCGCCAGGACGACCCCAACCTGCCCGCCGTTGCTGTCAATGCCGCTGCCGCCGACCTGACCTCCACGCACCGCCGCTTTCAACAGGTCTACGACCCATTGCCGGCCCTGCAGTCGGTGCAGTGCCCGGTGCTGCTGCTGCACGGCGGCGCCGACCTGGCCGTGGATGCCGACCTGAACCTGGCGGCCCTGCTGCGCGGCCTGCGGGCCAACCAACAGGTCAGCACCAAGAAGCTGCCGGGCGTGAACCACTTGTTTCAGGCCGACCCCGCCGAGTGGCCCCTGATGAACGGCCAGCGGCGGCCGGCCTTTTCGCCCCAGGCCCAGGAGCTGATTCGGGCCTGGATTATGGCGCGCCCGTAGCGCCCGAGTTGGTTTTCTAGCACTTTTTTCCCGCTCGTCATGGCCTTTCCCCTGCGCTGCCTTATCGTGGATGACAACGCCATCAGCCGCCTGCTGCTCCAGCAGATGGTGCGCCTGATGCCCAACCTGGAGCTGGTGGGCACCCTGCCCGACGCCACGCAGGTGCTGGCCCTGCTAGCCCGCCAGGCCGTGGATGTGCTACTGCTCGACGTGGAGATGCCCTACCTCTCGGGCCTGGAGCTGGTGCGCCTGCTCGGGCCGGCGGCCCCGGCCGTGGTGCTGGTCACGGCCAGTCCCGAATACGCCCCGCAGGCCGCGGCTCTGCGCGTGGCCGATTTTCTGGTCAAGCCTTTTTCCTACGAGCGGTTCGGGCAGGCCATCGGCCGGGTGCAGGCGCGGGAAGCCGGTGGAAACCGGTGGACACTGAACGATTAGTTGCTGGCGAGAGTCTTTGCCAGGCTGGGTGCTACTGGCCTCCTCCCGTGTTCCTTTTACTGTTAGGACTTACGCAAAAGGTGTAATTCGAAAGGAAAAGCAATGAATGTCACGGCACAACTTTACGGGCAGTTTTTGGTGAGTAGCCAGGTGAGTTATACGGGCACGTACTTAGCCGACCACTTGGACGGCTTGACACACGACAATCTGCGTTACTTTCTCAAGACCAACCGTTTCACGCCGCGTCAACGCTGTTGGCAAGTACGTGCGCAAATCGTGCTCAGCCCGCGGGGCTACGTGCTGTTCGACAACACGATGCTCGACAAGCGCCACAGTTGGCGCATCGAACTAGTCCGCCGCTAGTATAGTGGCAACGCCCACGGCGTAATTGCCGGCATCGGCCTGGTCACGTGCGTGTACGTCAACCCCGAAACCGACCCGTTCTGGTTGCTTGACTACCGCTTCTTCACCCCCGACGAGGACGACAAGACCAAACTCGACCACGTGGCCGACATGCTCGGGCAACTGGCCCCGCACGACGTCTTGTATCAGACCGTGCTGATGGACAGCTGGTACGCCACCACGAAGCTGTTCACGTGGTTGCTTCGGGCGCAGAATACCTCTATTGCCCGCTGAAAACGCGCTTCAAGCGTTTGGGAGCAACCGCCTTGTCGACGATTCCGGCGACCGGCAGCCCTCCCAGCCTGTGGCCTGCCTGGACTGGGCAAACGAGGAAGTGGCACGCGGCAAGGACTGCAAACTGAAAATCTTCCGCATACTGGTGTTCACCCACCGGACGGACGACCTCCTCCCCAACGAGGTAGCGCCCGGCGACATGGCCGCTGCCGAACCAGAAAGCAGCGTCCGCTGGACGATTGAGCAGTTTCACCGCGAACGTAAGCAGCTCACCGGCGTGCAGGCCTGCCAGTGCCGGCTGGCCCGCAGCCAGCGCAACCACATTGCCCTGGCCGTGCGCGTCTGGACCCGCCTCAAACAAGCCGCCTACCAGACCCAACAAACGGTCTGTCAGCTCAAACAGGGCTTTTTGGATGCGTACGTGCGTCACAAATTAATTCAAGCCATCCCCAGCTTTTGCGTAAGTCCTAGATTTAAGAGTCGTGAGAGGGAATTTCGAGGCTCCCGATTGGCAGGAATAAGAATTCTCGCCACATGATTGACGCTGGTATTGGCGACAGCACAGGCAGCAATGACAATACAACAGAACCTGCCAGTGATTACAGGTGGTAACTTAAGCGGTTAGAGGCAACCAGCAGGAGTTGATAGGCCAATGAATTACCCCCGAACAACAGAACTCAATTTTCCCGAATTGGGAATTCAGGTTGGCCAGAATGAGGCCTTATATTCACTTCCTACCGGTTATGGTTGGCTATCCACCGGTTAAACAAATCACTTGGCCGAAAGCTTCATCCCCATCTGGGACAAGTTGATGACATTTGACTTAACCTTAATATTGGATTAAAATACATGAAGCTAGGGCGAGTATGGATGGGCGCGCTGGCCGTCGGGCTGATGGGCGCTGCTGGCGGCAATAGCGCCAGCAGTCCTACCGGCGAGGCAACGGCTCGGCGCGAGTTGGGCAAGCTGCTTTTTTTTGAGCCCGCTCTATCGGTGAACGGCAAGCGGAGTTGTGCCTCCTGCCACCGGCCAGAAAAAGCCTTCACCGACCACCGCGGCACCCCTAGGGCCCTGCGCTTCGCCAGCAACTTGCGCCGCAACTCGCCCACCATCCTCAACGCCGCCGGTCAAACCAGCTTTTTTCACGACGGCCGCGCGGGCTCGTTGGAAGCTGTGATTGCCAGCGTTATCGCCAACCCCGACGAGTTTGGCAGCAGCTACGCCCAAGCCACGGCTCGGCTCCGCGGCAGCCGCGATTACCGACGCCTGTTCCGGAAGGCCTTCGCCGCGCCCATCACCGAAACTACCATCAACGCCGCGTTGGTTGCCTACTTGGAAAGCCAGACAGCCACCGCCAGCGCGTACGACCGCGCCGAGCGTGGCGAAGCGGCCCTGCCGCCTCTGGCCGCGGCCGGAGCGGTGCTCTTTGCCGGGGCCGCAGGCTGCGCCTCCTGCCACGGCGGCACGATGTTCCGCGACGGACAACGGCACGAAGTAAACCCCGGCCAATGGGTGAAAACCCCTACACTGCGCAACGTTGCCCTCACCATGCCCTACCGTGCCGACGGCGGCGCGCCCACCCTGGCCGCCTTACTCGCCGACCAGTACCACCGCCGGCTGTCGGCCCAGGCGCTTAGTACCGACGAATTGGGTCAGCTCACCGCTTTTCTCGAAACCCTGACGGACACCACTTCGGCCGACCACACCGTACCCCGGTCGCTGCCCCGGCTGCCGGCGCTGCCTGAGCGCACCGTGGGTGGGCAGTACTGAACCAAGCTGGCCCCGGCTTTACCCCCGGCCTTTGCTCGTCCCCCTATTTTTCTCATTCTCAACTGATACGCTTACTCTTTTTACTTTTTGTTATTATGAATCGCAAGCTATACCCTGCTTTGCTCCTTACCTGGCTCCTGACATTGGCGCTCGGTACCCGCGCCAACGACAACGAAACGAACCCGTATTTTGAAAACGAGATAAAGACCTCGGCCGCCCTGCTGGGGGTGGACTATAGCCCCGACGGGCGCCGCATCGTGG
>JAYSZD010000674.1:0-1404 GCA_043738185.1 Hymenobacter sp.
GCCGCTGGCGGCCGTGAAAATCTACCTGGCCGGCTACTTCCAGCGCTGGATTGAGGGCTACACCGGCGACTGCCTGGGGGCCATTCAGCAAGTGGCCGAGGTGGCCGTCTACCTGTTCTTACTCGCCTTAGCCGCATGGAGCTTTATCTGATTCGCCACACGGCCGTGGTCGCCCCCGGCCTGTGCTACGGCCACCACGACGTGCCCCTGGCCGACACTTTCGCCGCCGAAGCCGCGCAGCTGCGGGCCAAGCTGCCCGCCTCGGCCCCCGGCTGGCGGGTGCTCAGCAGCCCCGCCGCCCGCTGCCGCCGCCTGACCGACACGCTCTGGCCCGCGCCGGCCACCGTGACCGAAGATGCCCGGCTGCGCGAGCTGCACTTCGGCACCTGGGAAAACCGCCCCTGGGCCGAGCTGCCCGCGGAAGAGCTGAACCCCTGGATGGCCGATTTCGTGGCCCTGGCCCCGCCCGGCGGCGAGTCGTTTGCCGAGCTGCACGTCCGCACCGGGGCGCTGCTGGCCGAACTGCTGGCCGCGGGCGCACCCGAACCGGTGGCGCTGGTGGCGCACGCCGGCGTGGTGCGCAGCCTGCTCTGCCACGCGCTGGGCCTGCCCCTGGCGCAGGCGTTTCAGCTCAACATCGACTTCGCTTCGTGGTCGGGCCTGCGCCATTCGCAGGGGCGCTGGGAAGTGCGCTTCGTGAACCGCTGAATGGCGGTGGGTGGCGTGCCCCCGTGTAATGAAACTCGCTTGTCGGCCGTCCCGTCACCCGCATTTCGATACGCTTCTCTCACAACCCTCGACACCGTGTGCTATTCTCTACCTCCGCTCGATTACTACCTGGTAGCATACGCTGCCTCACCACCCCTCGTCCGGGGGCACTCCTTGCGGGAGTTGAACGCCGAAGAAATCACGGCTACCTGCGAATGGCTACTGGATACCGCCCGGCACAACGGGTGCCCGTACTGGCTGCTCGACGGCCGCACCTACGTGCGGGAGCAGCCCCAGGGCCTGCACGACTGGATGCGCGAGGACTACCTGCCCCGAGTCCGCCGGGTCCTGGGTCGGCAGCCGTGCATCGCCTTTCTGGTGCCTCCGGCGGTGTGGGCCGGCTTGCCGGATAAAGGCTACGCCCAGCCGCTGGACTGGCAGTCCCACGCCGCGCGCTTGGGCTGGTTCACGGACGAAGGACCCGCCCTGGACTGGCTAGCGCGGCAGCGCGGCCGAGAAAGCCCGTGAGCAAATCAGAAGAGGGCAGCGGAGGCATGGGCGTGAATTATGTGTGGAGGCCATCAAAAAGTGTGGGGCAACCGCAGTCACCAAACTCTTGACCGTTACAGGTGGAATCCTAACCGTTGACTGCTCAACCCAGTTGCCCCCGCACTTTTTGATGGTCTCCAGAGGCGG
>JAYSZD010000675.1:0-8879 GCA_043738185.1 Hymenobacter sp.
ATGCCCAGACCGGGCCCGCCATTGGCCTTGCCCAAATCCCAGAAATGGGAGCCGTAGTTGCCTTTGTATTGGAAAGCGCTGCCCGAGAGGCTGATGGCCGTTTTGCGGTCGGCCGTTTGGGCGTAACCGGGCAAACTTCCCAGTAGGGCAACGCCCAGCAACGCCGCTTTTGCGGTACTTGAATAACTCATAAAGAAACTGTTTGGGTAATAAAAGCAGCCTGTAAAGGGTAAATTGCGAGGGTAAAAACCAGACCAGGCCACAATTCTATACCGCCGATTTCCGCTTAGGGTTATGGGCAAATGCATTGCCAGAGCGGCGGCACGGAATTTTCAGGGCCTGGTTTGCACCAGTATCCGGCTGGCAGCCAATGGCATTACCAGCAGCTAATTCCCTTTATTTGAGATAGTTCAGGCGTTATGTCGAGTTGCGGGCTGCGGGCCATGGACGCTGGCGGATAACCGCCCTGCTCACATCAAACAGGAAATCGGCGGCGGCGCATTCTACCCGGCGCGCGTATCCGCTTCATCCGAAGGCCCGCGCCAGCGCCGGCTTTGCAAGGGGAATCCGCTTTTCGAAGCCGGAGACCAACTCCTTCCCGCAAAAAAACAACCGGCCGCTAAGCAACGGGCCCGAGCTTACCCAGCAGCAGCGGCACAATGCCCTCGCCTTCGGGCAGGCCGCCCTGGCGCAGCAGCTCTACCCCTTGCTGCACGAGCACGAAACACGGCAGGTCGGTGGCGTAGAAGCTGCGCACCACGCTGAGGTGGCTGAGTTCGTCCACGGTGAGTACCCGGATGGCTGCCCCCAGCTCCCGCTGCAAGGCCGCCAGCCCGGCCAGCGTGGCTGCCCGCCCCTGCGGCGTGCCCACGGCGGGCAGTAGCACCAGCAGCATCGCGGCATCGGCGGGCACGAAAGACGGAAAGGAGGTGGCTGGCATCGGACCCCGTGAAATCAAGTGGCTGCAAATTTACCGGCTGGCGGCAGCCCGCCGCCTGATGCCCATCAGGCGGCGGGCTGACAGTTATCAGGTTTGAGCAGATGGAAGCGGGCTACATCCGTTTACATAGCGTTCAAAACGAAAGACAGTCAGTAGGATTTAAAATTCTGCTTTTTGCTTTGGAACCAGGATGGCACATCGGCTTTGAAACCGCGCCTGTGCCGACCTTGCCAAAAAACAGGCCGCCGCCGGCATTCACCGCACCACTCCTTTTCATGCTCGCCAGTTCTTCTTCCAGCGTCCTCACCGAGCTGCTCTACCGCCAGTCCAAGGAATTCTTTGGGATTTACGACCCGGCCCTGGGCTGGTTTACGCAGGTGAACCCGGCTGGTGTGCGCCTGCTGGACTACCCCTCCGAAGACGTGTTTCTGGCTGACCCCGACCACTCGCTGCGCACCCCCCCCTGGACCGGCCCGCAGTGGCAAGCCCTGTGCGAGCAGGCCCGCCACGAAGGCCACCACGCCGTGGAAGCCAATATCCGCCGCCACTCCGGCGAGGCTATCCGAGCCTCCCTGGAGCTGACGTACTACCTGGACGGCCCGAAACCCTTCTTCCTCATCCACATCACCGAGCTGAGCCGTTTGCAGCAGGCCGAGCGCGAGCTGGCCCACAGCGTGCGGCGCTTCGAGGCAGTGGTGACCAACGCCACCATCGGCATTATTGTGTGCGACCGGGCGGGCGACATCGTGTCGGCTAACCAGCTGGCTGAGCGACAGTTCGCCTACGAACCGGGCCAGCTGCTGGGCCAGCGCATCGAAGTATTGGTGCCCAACGCTGCCGGCCGCCACCACCAGCAGCTGCGCGAGAGCTTCAACGTCCACCCCCAAGTGCGCGGCATGGGCCACAACCGCGTACTGCGCGGCCAGCGCCGGGACGGCACCGATTTTCCGGTGGAAGTGAGCCTGAGCTACTTTCATCTCGACAAGGAGCTCTACGTGGTGGCCTACGTGCTTGACGTGACGGCCAAGCACGATGCCGAGCTGGAGTTGGTGGCCCAGCAGCAGCGCGTGGCCCGCCTCAACACCGAGCTGGAACAGAAAGTAGCCGACCGCACCCACGCCCTGATGAACACCCTGGAGCAGCTGGAGCAGCGCGGCCGGGAACTCACTCAGGCCCTGGCCGCCGAGCAGGAATTGGGCGAGATGAAGTCGCGCTTCGTGAGCATGGCCTCGCATGAGTTTCGCACGCCGCTCACCGGCGTGCTCACCTCAGCCGAGCTCATTGCCGACTACGCGCAGGGCCCGCAAAAGGACAAGCAGCTCAAGCACGTGGACCGCATCCGCTCCTCGGTGAAGCAGCTGAACGACATTCTCGAGGAATTCCTCTCAGTGGGCCGCATTGAGGAGGGGCGGGTGGCCGCCACGCCGGCCCCCCTGGACATGGCCGGACTGCTGGCCGAAACGGTGGCCGACGTGCAGGCGCTGCTCAAAAAAGGCCAGCGCATCGAGCACGAGGCGACGTGCGCCGGGCTCATCCGGCTCGATGCCTCGCTGCTGCGCAAAATCCTGGTCAATCTGCTCTCCAACGCCATCAAGTATTCCGCCGAGAATACCGTTGTTCAGGTCCGCGCCGCCTGCCAGATGGGGCAACTCACGCTCACGGTGCAGGACCAGGGCGTGGGCATTTCCCCGGAAGACCAGGAACACCTGTTCGAGCGGTTTTTCCGGGCCCGCAACGTGAGCACCGTGCCCGGCACCGGCCTGGGGCTCTACATCATTGCCAAGTACCTTGAGCTGATGGGGGGCACCGTGGCCCTGCGCAGCGCGCTGAACGTGGGCACCACCGTCACCATTACCATTCCCTATGAAAACGATTCTGCTGATTGAAGACGACGAAGTTATCCGCGAGAACACCGCCGAGCTGCTCGAAATGGCGGGCTACGCGGTGCTCACCGCCGAAAACGGCCAGTTGGGCGTGGCCCAGGCCCTGGCCACGAAGCCCGATTTAGTGGTCTGCGATATCATGATGCCGGTGCTCGACGGCTACGGCGTACTTCAGATATTCAATCAGAATAAACACCTGGCCGGCGTGCCCTTCATCTTCCTCACCGCCAAAACCGAGCGCACCGACCTGCGCCGCGGCATGGGGCTGGGCGCCGACGACTACCTGACCAAGCCCTTCGACAAAGCCGAGCTGCTGAGCGCCATTGGCGGGCGGCTGAACCGCTTCCAGCACCTCAAACCGGAGTATGCGCCCACCACGCAGGGCCTGGGCGAGTTTCTGGACGACGCCAGCGCCCTGGGTAACCTGAGCAGCCTCTCGGCCGACCGCAAAGCCCACGCCGTGCGCAAAAAGCAGGACGTGTACCTCGAAGGCGACGAGCCCACGCGGGTATATTTCGTGCAGGCCGGCCGCGTGAAAACCGTGAAAACCACCGACGGCGGCAAGGAGCTGATAACCGGCCTCTACGGCCCTGGCGAGTTCTTCGGCTACCTCGCCCTACTCGACCACACGCCACACACCGACTCGGCCGTGGCCGTGGACGATGCGGAGCTGGTGTACATTCCGCAGGATGATTTTATGCTACTACTGCTGCGCAATGCGGCAGTGGGCCAGCAGTTTATCCGCCTGCTGGCGGGCCGGGTGCGCGAGCGCGAAACGCAGCTGCTGGCCATGGCCTACAGCTCCATCCGCCGCCGGGTGGCCGATGTGCTGCTTCGCCTGCACGAACAGGCCGGGGCCGACGGCAGCATTCAGCTCTCGCGCGACGACATGGCCGCCATGGTGGGCACCGCGCCCGAGTCGCTGATTCGCACGCTCAGCGAGTTCAAAGCCGATGGACTAATTGAATTGATGCCCAAAAACATCCGGGTACTGGAAGCCGAGAAGCTGCGCCGGGCCCGGTGGTAGTCGGGTTGGGGTCTGATTGCGCGTTAATGCTTGAGGGGCGGCCGGTAAGCGCGTAGGTTCAGGGGTTACCAACGGCCGTTTAGCAGGATATAGATTGGCTTGTCTTATTTAAATCACCGTTTGGCTGAACTAGTGGAGGTCAATTGCAGGGGAGGAAAATTTGCGTTGCCTACTTCACCGGCGGGCAGAAAAAGCCACCAGTCTGGCCCCTTGGCTGTCATTATCGCTTGAAGGTGTGGGTGTGTTCAACAGAATCGTCGGTGTAATCCTGGTACTTGTTGAGCACCAACCGGTGGTCGGTTAATTCGGTCACGCGGTAGACACCTGTCCCAATAATACTACTGGAAGGGTTAAGCGTGAGGTTCCCCCCGCTGTAGGTATACGTTGTGGTAGCTATTGTGCCATTACCGTTATTGATGATTTTGAATTGCCCATCAGCGGCAAACTCCCACAGGAGGCTGCCTGGCGGGTCTGCAGCCGTTTGATCAGAAGGCGCCCGGCCGTCTTTGTACACGACGAGTGTGCGGCGGGACACCCGCTCCCATGTTCCGACTAGCGTCGGGGCTGGCGACGATTTGGAACAACTGAGCGAGACGAGCCCCAACAATAAGCAAAGTAGGAGTTGTTTCATGGTCGAAGGTAGACAAATAGGTTAGTATACAAACGGCTGGCTTGCCTCTCGCATAATCCCCGTTTCGCTTTTCGGACCGTTTCGCTAAACCAAGCGCACGTATTTCTGGGGGCTCTCCTAGCCAATTGCGGTCGGCTTGCCTATCTTGGCTCACCGGCCATTTTTTATCCCGGCTTTCCTATAGTGCTTCTGTTGCTCCTTGCCCGTGTAGTCCTCGGTCCACCCGGTTTCGGCCTGGTGATGCTTCCCATCCTAGGCCTGTTCGTGTTGGCCAAGAAAGCTTTGGAGTGGGTCGATGGCCCCAGCCCGTTCAAGCAAGTGGCGGGCAAAGTCGTCTTGGCGGGGCTTGGGCTCGGCGTTCTGTATTTGATGGTTTCGTTTGTGCAAGCCTTAGTGGGGTAACGCTCGTCAGCTACAACACCGGGGCATCTTGGGCTAAGGCAAAACACCGTTTTATTATACTGGCCTTACTTTAGTGCGTCAAATGATTAGAGCAGCACTTGGGCCACTATTTCTCGCTTTCACTTTAGCAATGGGCCATTGCTCCGGGCAAGGGTTAGCTCTTTGCAGCAGTGGTGGTGTGGCTGACTCGCTCGGATGCCCGCAGTTGACGCTTGATGGATTCTGGGGGAAAGGAGGGCGACAACTCGCCCCAGACGCCGTGCTCTTCCAGGGCAAGGTCAACATGAAGGTGTGTTTACTGGGGAACGGCGTGCTCATGGTGGGATTTGGCAACGCACATTCCAATGGAGAGGCTTTTACGATGAAGTGTGCCGCCCTCTCGCCCAACGCCGTATTCAATGCTACCCGCAACGGGGTGCGCGAGGGCCTTTGGTTTCACCAGAACGTATTTGGCACTGTCACCAAAGCCGAGGAGTACCGCGAAGGAGAATTGCGGAGTGTGCTGCGTTTTTGGTCCAACGGATTGCCTCGCCAGCGGGTCTTCTACCACCAAGGCAAACCGGGCCGTAAGCAAAAGCGATACGATAAAAAGGGGTACCTCCTAAACGGCATGATGCCTTTTTAAATTAACGCTCCTTGTATGATTGCATTGCCTTTCAGTTGAAAGGTAGCCAGAAAAGAAAACGGGGACACCCAACGCTCCAAACGGCGGCCCCTCGGGGCTGACCGTGCGTGAAAGAGTCGGTGCCCCGTTTTCCGTTTTTGCCCGAAGACTGCACAGTATGGAGGGAGCCCGGCCGGAGCTGCGCATCCCGCATTTGTACAAGGATAGTTGCGGTAAAAACCTGACTGGCTGCGTTTTTCCTCTCTTTAGTTTCTTATGTATGGCTCCTGCACCCACCGTCCCCGCCCCCCTCAAGTATGTGGTGGGGATTGACATTGCCAAAGACAGCTTTGTGGCCTGTTTCGGCCGCATCGACCTCCGCCAGCACGCGTCTTTTGGCAAAGAAATCACGTTTGCCAACACCCTGGCGGGTTTTGACGCCCTGCTGGCCTGGGCCAGCAAGCAGCAGCGGGTTGCCGCTCCCTGCTGGTTTGTGGTCGAGGCCACGGGAGTGTACTACGAAGAGCTGGCCTACTTTCTGGCGGATAATGCGCAAACGTTGAGTGTCTTACTTCCGAATAAGGTCAAGCACTTTGCCCAGAGTACCGAGCAGAAAAGTAAAACGGACCAGCTCGATGCCCGCCTGCTGTGCCGCTTCGGCCTGGAACGCGCCTTGCCCGCCTGGCAGCCGCCCACGCCTGCCCTGCGCCAGTTGCGCGCCCTTTCCCGCGAACGGCAGAGCCTCACCCAGCAGGCCGCCCGGCTCAAAACCCAGCGCCACGCCTACAAGCACAGTTATCAGCCCGATGCGCGCACGCTGGACCGGCTCCAGAACCGCCTGCACTTGCTGGAGCAGCACCTCTACGCGGTGGACTAGGACCTGGCCGCGCTGCTGGCGACGGAACCGGAACTGGCCCGCAAGCTGGCCCACCTGACGAGTGTGCCCGGCATTGGCCTGACGACGGCCATCATCGTGGTGGCCGAAACCAACGGCTTCGTGCTGGTGGAAAACGAACGCCAACTCGCCTCCTACGCCGGGCTGGATGTGGTGCAGCGCCAAAGCGGCCTCTGTGCGGGGGCCACGCGCATTTCCCGCCGCGGCAACGTACGCCTGCGCACCGCCCTTTACCTGCCGGCCGTGAGCAGCCTGCGCTATAACCCGCAGCAAATCGCCTTTTATGCCCGGCTGCGGGCGCGCCAGCCCAGCGGTAAGCCCGGCGTGATTGCCGTCATGCGCAAACTGCTGCTGCTCTGCTACTCGCTGTGGAAAAACGACTGCGCCTACGACCCGCACTACCACCCGGCTCGGTGCCCGGAAAAAGAAGTAGCCCCGGCCACGTAAACGCGCCGAGGCTACACAGGATGAACCCACAGGCCCTCCTTAAAGAGGCCTAAATGTAAAAAACTTCGCCCAATTCCTTGCTTTTTATCACAGTATCTTTCGGTGAACGACAGGAATCAGCCTACAATCTAGTGGCCGGACTGCCCCTATAATGCGGGGCGAGTTTAAGAAACTCGTCTACTAATCAAAGTTTACGAAATTCCTTCAGGAGATGAGTTTCGTAAACGCTCAAACCGGAAGCCCTGCCCCCGGCAAAGCAGCACGGCGCACGCGGCGGCAGGTCTCACTATGCCGGGGCCACGGCCGGGACTGATGAAGCTCAGGCGGACCGGGGCGACGGGGCCGATTCCGTCGCCCAGCTGAAAATAATCAGGCGCGGACCTGATATTCGTCAGCCATTGCCAGCACCTCAAGCCGGAGCTTTGGGGCTGCCAACCGCCTGCCCGCCCGTGCCCCTCACCGCTGCCCCCGAAACCCTGACCCGCGTTGCCTGCACCCACTGCGGCGACGACTGCCCCGACGAGCCCCTTGCGCTGGCCGGGCAGCCGGCACTGCACTTCTGCTGCGCCGGTTGCCGCGCCGTGTACGAGCTGCTGGCGGCCAGCAACCTGTGCGGCTACTACCGCCTCGACGCGCAGCCCGGCCAGAAGGTTAAAGCCGTAGAGCTGGCGGCCCGCTTCGACTACCTGGACCTGGAATCGGTGCAAAGCCAGTTGCTGGCGTTTCGCTCGCCCACGCTGGCCCGGCTCACGCTAACCATCCCCCAAATGCACTGCGCCTCCTGCATCTGGCTGCTCGAAAACCTGTTCAAGCTGAACGCCGGCATCCGGGAGTCACGGGCAAACTTCCTGCGTAAGGAGCTGACGGTAAGCTACCAGCCGGCCACCACCAGCCTCAAAGACGTGGTGGCGCTGCTGGCCGCCATCAACTACGAGCCGCAGATAACGCTGGCCGAGCTGGGCGCGCAGCCGCACCGGGCCAGCCGCACGCTGTACTACCAGCTGGGCGTAGCGGCCTTTGGCTTCGGCAACGTGATGCTGCTGGCCTTCCCCGATTACTTTTCCTTCACCGAAGGGCTGCACGCCACCTTTGGGCAGTTCTTTGGCTGGCTGAGCTTGCTACTGGCCCTGCCGGTGCTGCTGCTGAGCGCGCGCGGATTTTACCAGTCGGCCTGGCAGGGGCTACGGCAGCGCTACATCAACCTCGACTTCCCCATCAGCCTGGGGCTCACGGCCCTGTTTGCCACCAGTGTGTTTGAGGTGCTCACGCAGCGCGGGCCGGGCTATTTCGACTCGTTTACGGGCCTGGTGTTTTTCATGCTCATCGGCAAGTGGGTGCAGCAGCACAGCTACGACGCCCTGCGCTTCGACCGCGACTTTACCTCCTACTTCCCGGTGGCCGTGACGCTGCTCACCAAAGCCGGCGAACAGTCGGTGTCGGTGAAGGAGCTGCGGGCCGGGCAGCGCATCCGGGTGCGGCACCAGGAAATCATCCCGGCCGATGCCGTGCTGCTGCGCGGCGCGGGCTTGATTGACTACAGCTTCGTGTCGGGCGAGAGCGTGCCGGTGGCCAAAGCCGTGGGCGAAGTCGTGTATGCCGGCGGGCGGCAGGTAGGCGAGGCCCTGGAGCTGGAAGTGGTGCGTGAAGTGTCGCAGGGCTACCTCACGCAGCTCTGGAACAACCCCGCCTTCGGGAAGGAAGCCCGGCCTACGCTCGAAACCTACGCCAACCACGTCGGCCGCTACTTCGTGGCGCTCACGCTCACGTTGGCGCTGGGCTCGCTGGCGTATTGGTCCCCCCGGGACCCGCAGATGGCCCTGCGTGCCTTCACGTCGGTGCTGATTATTGCCTGTCCCTGCGCCCTGTCGCTGGCTACGCCCTTCGCCATGGGCGCGGCGCTGCGGGTGCTGGGCCGCCGCCAGCTCTACCTGAAAAACGCCGCCGTCATCGAAACCCTGAGCCGGGCCGACACGCTGGTATTCGACAAAACCGGCACGCTTACCGACACCCAACATTCCCCCGTCAGCTTCTCTGGCCCGGCCCTTTCCCC
>JAYSZD010000676.1:0-8874 GCA_043738185.1 Hymenobacter sp.
TGTCGGCCAACACATTGGCGCAGTCATCAGTAGGCATGCGATAGGCATTGCGCCGCACCAGCACAGTGATTTCCGTTGCGTTATCAGCCGGTATGGCGGCCCAGCCTTGATATAGCACCGTGCTCACGGCAACTTGATTGGGTTGCTTGCGAAGCTTTAGAGGCACATACTGTACAAAACGCCCTCGCTTATCGGTCTGGGGTTATCCGAAGTAATTCTCTTCATCCCCCACGTTGACAAACACCCCTGCCACCGGCTTGCGGCTCAGCGAATCCAGCACGTAGCCCGAGACGCGGAACGTCTTTTTCGGGCGCGGCCGCCGGGCCGCCGAAGAAGCGCAGCCACTCAGGCCGCCGCCGGCTAGGAAAAGCAAAACGAGCAGCGAATGGGCAGACTTCATCGGGCGGAGATTCATTACCGCCCAGGATAGCGCCACCCACACCTGTCACCAAAGGCGCGGGCGCGGCTAGCGTTTCGCCGGGGCGGGCGCGACCTCCACGCTAATGGCGTTTTCGTAGAGCGGCCAGCAGTTTTCGACGGCTGTGGCCCGGCGCCAGCCTTGGTTGGTGGTTACTCCCAAGTGCGGGTGTCGGCGCGTGCAGAAGGCGGGTGTAGTACCGGGCATAACGGAGAATAGCCAACCATTGGGTCATACCAAAAAAATTTGTCGCTGCCAGTGATGTATTCCAGCGCCAGGAAACAACCGCTGCCTGACTCCGTAACATCGAACCCACTTAAATCATAGGTAGAGACTCCTTTTGATGACGCACCGATAATGTAATTTCCGGATAGCAAACTCTTCCCTGGCGCCATCTCCGGTCCATTGTACTGATAGAGGCGCACCCGAAAGAGTTCCCTGGCGAATCCATCAATTCCATGTTCGCCAACACGAAACGTTATTGCCCGCAGCTTGCGCAGTTGCCGGCAGTTACTGGCCTGAATCAGAAAGGCCCGCTGGCTGCCTGGCAACCCTATCCACGGCGAGACACAGGCAGATTTGTGCACCGAATCGGCCGGATGGAGGAATCCCTGCGGTGGAAAACGGTAGGTATTGCGTACCAACCGCAGTGTTACGCGTTAGGTTGTATCCGTTGGAATGGCTGTGCTGCCAGCGTAATTGAGGGAGTAAACGTGTAGTGCTTCCAATCCATCAAGCCGGTATTCTCTAAACTCTGCGGCGGGGTATTTCAAGCGAAAAAGACCGTCTTCAGCGGTTATCGTTTGCACGCCGTTTTTCGTGGTGGGCACGCCGGTTACAGGCTGGCTGTTGGTAGCATCAAGCACGTAACCGGCTACGCTTAGAATCCAGCCGCGAAAAGGTTGGGTGGTAGACTAGCCTGTTCGCACCGCACAGCCTGTCGGGAGCACCATCATACCAACAACCAAAAAACGGACACACTTCATCGGGCAGAAATTCAAGGCGTTCCCAAAGTAAAGCGCCCAGCGGCCAAAAGACCGGCATTCTTTTCTTTGGATGCTAGCCCGTCGCCTGCGTATGCACTTGCTGACCGTTTCTTCGCTGCTTTTTATGTCAAAAGAGTCCTCATCCTCCACCGATTTCACCGGTTTCGTGCGCGTGCGCGGAGCCCGCGAGCACAACCTCAAAAACGTCGATGTGGACATTCCGCGCGATGCGCTGGTGGTCTTTACCGGGGTGTCGGGCTCGGGCAAGAGCAGCCTGGCGTTTGGCACGCTCTACGCCGAGGCCCAGCGGCGCTACCTGGAGTCGGTGTCGCCGTATGCGCGGCGGCTATTTCACCAGATGGCGGTGCCGGAAGTGACGAGCATTGAGGGGCTGCCGCCAGCCGTGGCGTTGCAGCAGCAGCGCGGCGCGCCCAGCACCCGCTCGTCGGTGGGTTCGGTCACCACGCTTTCCAACCTGCTGCGGATGCTGTACTCGCGAGCCGGCGACTACCCGGCCGGGCAGGGCATCATCTACGCCGAAGCCTTTTCGCCCAACACGCCCGAGGGGGCCTGCCCCACCTGCCACGGCCTGGGTCGCGTGTACGAAGTGACCGAAGCCAGCATGGTGCCCGACCCCACGCTCAGCATCCGCGAGCGGGCCGTAGCGGCGTGGCCGCAGGCCTGGGGCGGCCAGAACCAGCGCGATATTCTGGTGAGCATGGGCTACGACGTGGACACGCCCTGGCAGGAGCTGCCGCACAAGGACCGGGACTGGATTCTGTTCACTGAGGAGCAGCCAGTGCTGCCGGTGTACCCCGGCTACTCGCCCGAGCAAACCCAGCGGGCCATCAAGCGGAAGGAGCCGCCGAACTACATGGGCACGTTTACGGGCGTAAAAAAGTACGTGCTGCACACCTTCGCCACCACCCAAAGCGCGCTCATGAAGAAGCGCGTGGCCCAGTACATGCGGGGTTCCGACTGCCCCACCTGCCACGGCAAGCGCCTGCGCGTGGAGTCGCTGTCGGTGACCTTTGCCGGACTGGACATTGCCGATATGTCGCGCCTGCCGCTCAAGCGGCTGGCGGCGCTGCTGGCCCCGTTTGCGGCGGGCACGGCGGGCCGCCAGCCGCACGATGCCGCACACCCGGAGCAGGCCATCGTGGCCCGGCGCATTGCCGAGGATTTGGCGGCGCGGCTGGTGGTACTGCTCGATTTGGGCCTGGGCTACCTGAGTCTGGAGCGCGGCACTCCTACTCTTTCGCCCGGCGAGCTGCAGCGCCTGCGGCTGGCCACGCAACTCTATTCCAACCTGTTTGGGGTAGTGTATGTGCTCGATGAGCCCAGCGCCGGCCTGCACCCGGCCGATACGGAGGCGCTGCTGCACGCGCTGGCCGGCCTCAAAAGCGCGGGCAACTCGCTGTTTGTAGTGGAGCACGATTTGGACGTGATTCGACAGGCCGACTGGCTGGTGGACGTAGGCCCGGCCGCTGGCGAGAAAGGCGGCAAAATCCTCTACAGCGGCCCACCCGCCGGCCTGCAAGCCGTGGCCGAATCCCAGACGCGCCAGTTCCTCTTCGATGCGCCCGCCCTGCCCGACAAGCTGCCGCGCACACCCACCGGCTGGCTGAAGCTGGCCGGCGTGACCCGCAACAACCTGGAAAGCCTGGCCATAGCCTTTCCACTGGGCGTGTTCACCACGGTTACGGGCGTGTCGGGCTCGGGCAAATCCAGCCTCGTGAGCCAAGTGCTGGTGGAGCTGGTGGCCGAAAGCCTGGGCCAGGAAATAGCATCCGAAGAAGAGGAAACCGACCCGCTGGCCGCCCCCACACCAGCCACGCGCGGCGGCCACCTCACGGCTGGTATGGAAGGCATCAAGCGCCTGGTACGGGTCGACCAGAAGCCCATCGGCCGCACGCCGCGCTCCAACATGGCCACCTACACCGGCCTGTTCGACCATGTGCGCAAGCTGTTCGCCGCCACGCCGGAGGCCAAAAAGCGCCGCTACGATGCCGGCCGCTTCTCCTTCAACGTGGCCAAGGGCCGCTGCGAAAACTGCCAGGGCGAGGGCTTCGTGATGGTGGAGCTGCTGTTTCTGCCCAGCGTGTACGCGCCCTGCCCCGTATGCCACGGTGCCCGCTACAACGTCAAAACACTCGAAATCAATTACCACGAAAAGAACATTGCCGAAGTTCTGGCCCTGACCGTGGACGACGCTTGGGCATTCTTCGCCGCCGAGCCGGCCATCTACCGCGCCCTCACGGTACTGCGCGAAGTGGGCCTGGGCTACCTGCGCCTCGGCCAGCCCGCCACCGAGCTGTCGGGCGGTGAGGCCCAGCGCATCAAACTCGCCACCGAACTGCAGCGCACCGGGCGCGGCAACACGCTCTACGTCCTCGACGAGCCCACCACCGGCCTTCACCCGTCGGATATTGAGAAGCTCCTGCTTCAGCTCGAAGGCCTGGTGGCGGCTGGCAACACCGTCATCGTGGTCGAGCACGACATGCGTGTGGTGGCCGGCTCAGATTGGGTTATCGACATCGGTCCCGGTGCGGGCGACGAGGGTGGACGCGTGGTCGCCGCCGGCCCGCCGCGCGCGGTGGCGCAGGTGAAAGGCAGCCGCACGGCGCCGTATCTGCGGGCGTTTTTGCAATCGAATTAAAACACTCATTCACCGATGCCCACGCCCTTTGACCAAACCAACTCAGTGCCTTGAATAGCCAGTCACTGAGTTCATTTTTTTGCAGAGGCAACCGGGATTGGACCAACGGGTTTGCTGATGGAAGCGGGCGATGCCGGTTCGTGGCTTCCATAGCCGTCGAGAAAGGTGAGTAGCTGGTTAACCTTCGTTCCCAAGGGGCGGCTGTAGCGCCGCTCAATGAGCACGTGCACGGCGTATGAAATGGCCATGATGAACAGAATGGTACCAAACAGCATGACGTACTTGTTCACAAAATGCCCGAGACGGTGGAAGATGATGTACCCAATTTTGCTGTGCAGCAGATAAAGCGGATACGTCAACGCTCCCAGCCAGGCCAGCCAGGCGTGCCGGCTCAAGTCCAGTTTTCGGGAGGTAATCAGATAAAACAGTCCGAAAAAAACTGTAACAAGCAGGGCCACTACGCCAGAATTATAGGAAGTCTTCCAAGCTATTGCTATTTCCTGGGCATGGGTCACGGCCGCAAAAACAGCCAGTACATAAGCAATGAAAAGTAACACGTAGGTTGTCCACGTTCGTGAAGACGACTTCTGAAGCGAATAAAACAGCATGCCTGCAGCGAACAACGGCGCGTACTTCGGGAAAAACAACAGGTAAAAACCATGTCCTTCCTGCCCTTGAATGAGGTGTGATAACACCCAAAAAACGACGACGTACGCCAGCCAAATCAAAATCAGCAGGTTAATGTGTCGCATTAAATTGTAGGCTATTACAAGGGAAATCAGAAAGTAAAACGTTATTTCTACCAGCAGCGACCAATATGCGCCGTCTACGTCAGGTATGCCAAAAAATCCGTGTAGCATAGTCATATTTAATGCATAATCCAGAATGTGGGCCTTTAGCAAGGTCGACATCCCGGTTTCACCGGGCCCGGGGCCCCACACCATTAACGCGATGGTGGTTAGCGTGCAGGCAACCCAAAAAGCCGGGTACAGGCGGATGACGCGGGAGGCAAAAAACTGCCGCACTGTTTTACCCTGTGCGCTCAGCAATACGACGTAGCCGCTGATAATGAAAAACAAATCCACCCCCAGGTAGCCATATCTGGTGAGCCCGCTTATCTCCGGGAAAGTGTACGGGTTGATGGTGGCGCTACGGGCGTGTCCCTGGAAGGTATAATGAAAAAAAACAACACTTAGGGCGGCTAAAAACCGAAGCAAATCAATCTCATAATAGCGGACGGATGGCTGCAAGGGTTGTGGTTCCATGCCGCAAAAATAGCTCAAAATAACCGGGATAATGTGCCACCCGGCGGCGGTGCAAATCACAGGACCAGCGGAAATAACCCCAGGCATCCGCAGCGGCAATGCCAATATCCCTCCAACAACCGCGCCCAACCAACGTGCCATAAGGATTAGTTCCGGTTAAAATTCACGGATTAGGAGTCGAATACTGGATAAATAGGCGGTTGCTTCGACGCTGATAGTTTCGCATTCGTAGTCTCGGCTAAATCGCCAGTCCCATTGCAACCAACTGATGGAGCGCTCTAAGACCCAGTGGGTGGGTACGGGGGCCATTTCCAGCCGCCCGCCGCAGTGCTCGCGGGTCTACTGGGCCAGGGGCGGGCCATGGTAGCCGGCATCGGCCAAGACGAGATTAAGGCGCTCAAATCCCTGCTGGGCCAGCTTTTTTAACGCTTCGTTGCTGCCGACCCGGTCGTTTTCGTGGGCTGTTCCGACGTGAGCGGCCAGTAGTAAGCCACCTGTATCAACGACGAGTTGCCGCTTGCGGCCCTGGATTTTTTATGTCCGTCAAAGCCCTTGTCCAGCACGCCCCGCTCGCTGCACTTGATGGATTGGGCATCGAGCACGGCCACGCTCGGGCTCGCCTGCCGGGAAGGGGCCGCCCGCTGCCGGTGGCGGCGTATTAGGGTCTGGTTGAGCGCCGCCCAACGCCTGTCGGCCTGCCAACGCTGGAAATAGTAATAGACCAGCGGGAAGGACGGACACTCGCGCGGAAACAGCCGCCACTGGCAACCGCTCTTGGTCAGGTAAAGCAATGCGTTGACAATCAAGCGTAGCGAATGCTTGCGGCGGTGCGTATCGGGCAGCATTTCTTAAATAACTTGCCACTGGAAATCAGTCAGGTCCGTTTCGTACATCTTTGGTCGGATGAAAAAATACGGTAACCTTGCTGATTTCTTTTTGTCTAACAGTTACTTGTATATTTCAACAGACTCTAATCCGTGAATTTTAACAGGCTCTAAACAGCTTCAAAATCTCCCTGAGTTGTTGTTGAGAAAATCAACAAAAAGGGAGTCTGATACTATTTTTTTTGCAACGAGTGTTGCTCCGTACGAAGTTAAGTGGTTATCATCAAACATATAAGGGGTATTATCCTGAGCTGTCTCAGGAAATTTACTGTGATTTATTATATCTATGTATTGGTCTTTAAATGACTCTTTCAGATACGCATTTATTGTAAATGCTCGCCTATCTAAATAGCGTGTATTGGAATGGGTTCCGTACTCTGAATCACGTGCAGCTATCAAAGGGAAAGGCATAGTATAAACTTCATTCTGACCAATAAATATAAATTTTAAATTGTTTTTACGAAGATGAAGCACTGTTTTGCTTAATTGACTAAACAGGTATCCTTCCTCTTGTGGTCGCCAATTCGCACTTATGATAACTCCGTCCAATTTTTCCTTATTGTTGGGAATAAAATCAAAATAAATGTATCTCATAACTTCTAAAAAACGTTCTGGCCCGGTCGGGTCGACAGTCGGCAACCCTCCACTTGCTGATGCATGTAGCAAATTCACATTGTAAGGCTTAAGCTTTTCACTTAGTGCTGAAGAAAGGTGTGCGGAGTGACTATCGCCAAGAAGCAGAAAGTTTTTCTTGTTGTTGTCAAAACAGAGGCAGTTAGATTTATCATAGCTGATAAGTCCGTTGTGCTTGCTTGTTACAAAGCATTTACCGGCACTAGTCTGCTTGTCAATGAGTTTCTGGTGTGTCCTTCGATAGCTGCTGATTGCCAATGTCTTTTCCTTGAATAAAAATTTATTGGTAACTAACTGACTGGTTATTACTAAACCCGACACGATAAGAATAGAACATGTCAACACATTTTTGATTTGAAAATTATATGATTCAATGTATTTATGGGATAGATACCCTAAGGCATAAGCGGCAAAGACCAGCAATAACTGGATTCCTAAATGTAGTTCAAGGCCAAAATATTGACTTATTACGTATAACGGCCAGTGCCA
Organism: Hymenobacter sp.; assembly: GCA_043738185.1. Classification (GTDB taxonomy): domain Bacteria; phylum Bacteroidota; class Bacteroidia; order Cytophagales; family Hymenobacteraceae; genus Hymenobacter. The sequence goes on from JAYSZD010000676.1 coordinate 7,335, forward strand.
TAAATAAAGTGAATAAGATATTTTACCAGTAAACTGAATAAATGGATGATTTACAAATGGCAACGAGCTGTGATTAGCTACGATTATCATGAACGTTCCCAATACAGGAACAGCGGTGTAAAACCCTGGCCAAGCTAATGTGCTTTCAAAACTGATAAATGAAATTGCTATCAGAACATACCCTAGTATCGCAATTTGCTTATTGTATTTGTATCGACTGAACTGGCTTTCAAGTAAGAATGCAAGTCCGCCTAAAAGCATTTCCCATGACCTGGTAGGTAAAAGATAAAATGAAGCAACTGAATTTATATGAGTGTATAGTATTGAAGCAATAAAAAGCAATATGATTGCGATAGAAAATAATATAATTTGTTTCTTGTTTGCTTTAAGAAACTTTCTTATTATCAATAATATAAAAGGGTATATTAAATAAAATTGCCACTCAACAGAAAGTGACCAGGTATGTAGAAACAGGTTGGTCTCAGAATTTGGGTCAAAATAGTCTGAGTTGAGTCGATACCATATATTTGAAAGGAAAACACTACTTGCTAGTGCATTCTTTTCCTGTGCCATATAGTCTACAGGTAGATATATAAAAAAGCAAATTAAAGAAACCGAACAAATCAAAAACAGTAATGATGGAACAATTCTTAAAAATCTTTTTTGGACAAAATTGAGATAGGAGAATTTTTGCTTGTCTAATGCATTATATATAATTCTACTCATTAAATAGCCGGAAATCACAAAAAATACATCTACCCCAGAATACCCGCCGCTGCTAAAATTGAATTTATAATGAAATAGCATTACACCTATTATTGCTATTGCTCTTAGCGTATTGATATCAAATCTAAAAGTCATCTTGTAGTATTGAAAAGGAGGTGATGAAGCTTGCAGATGCCTGTATTGCACTGCGATTAATCGGTTAACTATACAGTGCCAGTATGAGGATGATTGGGCAATGAGCAAAGGTAGTGAGATAGGGTACGGGAAAATCCATACGGCATCAGCCCGCGCAAGGTATTCAAGTGCTTTGCGGAAGCAGGCCAGCAAAAGTATTATCGATGCCTACTGAATTTCTTTACGGTCTGGCAACTCCAACTGTATTGAATTTGCCACATTGTTCCCGTTGTGCGAGTAATGCTATGAAGTACTTCTTGTACAAGTGCTTGCATAATGCCATGTATCCGTGGCGACAATCCGGTTCACTCCCCCAAGCCAAACTGCCCGTCTAGCGAACGAGTTGCCCAGCCTAGCACTCTCAATTGAGTAATTTTATCAGCAAGCCCATTAATTCTTTGGCCATCAACTTGGAAAATGGCTAGTTCTGCACAACGAGCATTTACGGTCCAAAATACAAAATATAAGCACCCTTCTCAATAGCGGTTCGGCCCTTATTGCCCCGTAATATGTCTCAAAAAAGAAAAAAGGCCGTTCTCCCTATGGAAAACGGCCTTTTAGGTAGCGGGGACTGGACTCGAACCAGTGACCTTTGGGTTATGAGCCCAACGAGCTACCAACTGCTCCACCCCGCACTGTT
>JAYSZD010000677.1:0-3413 GCA_043738185.1 Hymenobacter sp.
TTTCACCGCCTGCTGCGCAACCCCGAACAGGAGCTGGCCACCGTAGTTGAACTCCGGGAACGCCTGCTGACGGTAGAAAATGGCCAGGCCCTCTTGCCCAAAAGCGAAGCTTTCAAGTGGCTGCACGACAATACTACGGCCCTGGCCGAGTTGGGCTACACCGTGGAAGCGGCTTCCACGGCTACCAAAAATTATTTCATCGGCCCTACTAGTGTGCACGTGGGCATACAGGAGGCCGGCGACTGGTTTGACGTGCGCGGCACGGTGCGCTTTGGCGACATTGAAATTCCGTTTATCCGGCTGCGCGGACACATTTTGCAACGCCGGCGCGAATTCAAGCTGCCCAACGGTCAGATTGCCATTATTCCCGAAGAGTGGTTTACGGACTACCTGGAGCTGTTTGCCTTCGGCGAAGAGACGGAGGACGGCCTAAACCTGCGCCGCCACCACCTGGCCCTGGTGGCCGATTTGCAGAGCAACGAGCTGGCCACCGTGCGCATGGGGCGTAAGCTGGCCAAGCTGCGCAACTTTGCCGAAGTGGAGGACCATCCGCTGCCGGTCGGCTTTTTGGGCGAGCTGCGGCCCTACCAAAAAGCTGGCTATAACTGGCTGCGCTTCGTGCAGGACTACCATTTTGGGGGCTGCCTGGCCGACGACATGGGGCTGGGCAAGGCCCAGCCGCTGCACGCCAACATCCTCACGCCCACGGGCTGGAAGCAGATGGGCCAGGTGCGCGTGGGCGACGCCGTAGTCAACTCACAGGGTCAGGCCTCGCAGGTAACGGGCGTGTTTCCGCAGGGCGAAAAAGAAATATTTCGGGTCACGTTCACCGACGGCTCTACCGCCGAGTGCTGCGCCGAACACCTGTGGGCCGTACAAAGCCCCGTGCAGAAGTACCGGGGCCAAGCGTATCGGGTGAAAGCCCTGCACGAGCTGCGGGCTGACCTGCACGACAAGCACGGCAACACCAAATGGTTCATTCCCATGGTGATGCCGGCCGAGCTAGCCGCTCAGCCGGTGCCCATCGACCCGTATTTTCTGGGCCTGCTGTTGGGCGACGGCTGCTTCCGGCAGCACAGCATCCGCTTATCGACCGGCGACGCCGAAATCGTGAACTACGTGGCCGAAGGGCTGTCGCCGGCCCTGGCCATGCGCCGGGAGGCCGGTACCTGCGATTATCTGTTCGTCAAGAACGTACCCGGCTGGACCAACGAGCTGATGCAGCACGTAAAAGCCCTTGGACTGCAGGGCAAAGGCTCTCTGGACAAATTCATTCCCGAAGCTTATCTGTACAACAGTGTGGCGGTGCGTCTGGCCGTGCTGCAAGGACTGCTAGATTCAGACGGCTATATGTCGAAACATGGCGACGTGTGCCAGTTCACATCCATCTCACCCCGACTGATTGAAGGCGTCACCTTCCTGGTTCAGTCGCTGGGCGGCACGGTTAAAAAGTCCAGCAAGACGCCTTCTTACACGCATCGGAACGAAAAGCGCACGGGGCAGTTGGCTTACACGCTAACCCTGAGCCTGCCCCCGCACATTCAGCCTTTCCGCCTCGCCCGCAAAGCCGCGCTTTACCGCCCCAAAACTAAATATCAGCCCTACCGAGGCATCAAATCAATAGAATCGGTGGGGAAAATGCCCGCGCAGTGCATTTCGGTGGATGCATCCGACCGCCTCTACGTCACGGACAATTTTGTGCTAACGCACAACACCATTCAGACGCTGGCCATGCTGCAGCAGCGCTGCGAAAGCGGCGACGCGCAGGGCGCGGCGTCGCTGTTGGTTTTGCCTACTTCGCTGGTTTTCAACTGGATGAGCGAGGCCCAGAAGTTCACTCCCGACCTGAAGATTCTGGCTTACACCGGGACTTACCGCGACAAAAACCCCGGCCGTTTTGCCGAATACGACGTGGTGCTGACCAGCTACGGCATCGTGCGGCTGGACACCGAGCTGCTGGCCAGCTACAAGTTCGACTACGTGATTCTGGACGAGTCGCAGGCCATCAAAAATCCGTCTTCCACCACCTCGCAGGCCGTGCGGCAGCTGCAATCCAAGCACCGGCTCATCCTCACGGGCACGCCGGTAGAAAACAGCACCATGGACCTGTGGTCGCAGATGTCATTTATCAACCCGGGCTTGCTCGGCACGCAGGCTTTTTTCCGCAAGGAATTCCTCAAGCCCATTGAAAAGCATCAGGACGAAGGCCGTACGCGACGCCTGCACGCGCTTATCAAACCCTTTATTCTGCGGCGACACAAAGCACAGGTAGCCAAAGAATTGCCCGCCAAAACCGAGCAGCTCAGCTACTGCACCATGACGGAGGAACAGGCCCACGCTTACGAGGAAACCAAGAGTTTTTACCGCAACAAGATTCTGCGCAACTTGGATGAGCACGGGCCGGCCAACACCCAGTTTCTGCTGTTGCAGGGCCTGACCCGGCTACGCCAGATTGCCAACCACCCGCGCCTGGCCGACGAAACCTACGCCCACGATTCGGGCAAGCTGCGCGAGATATTGCGCATGATTCGCAACGTGGTGGCGGAAGGCCACAAGGTACTGGTATTTAGTCAGTTTGTACAACATCTATCTCTGGTACGCGCGGGTCTGGACGAGCGCCAGATGCCGTATGCCTACCTGGACGGGGCCACCCGCGACCGGCCCGCCGAAGTAGCCCGCTTCCAGAACGACGAGGACCTGAAAGTTTTCCTCATCAGCCTAAAAGCAGGCGGCGTGGGCCTCAACCTCACCGCGGCCGACTACGTTTTCATCCTCGACCCGTGGTGGAACCCGGCCGTGGAAGCGCAGGCCGTGGACCGGGCCCACCGCATTGGGCAGCAGCGACCGGTGTTCACCTACAAATTCATCACCCAGGGCACGGTGGAGGAGAAAATCCTGGCCTTGCAGCGTCGCAAGCTGGCCTTGGTGAACGAGTTGATTGCGACCGACGAGGCGGTAATCAAGCACCTTACCAGGGCCGACATCGAGGAATTGCTGGGCTAGGTAAGTACTGAGCCAGTAGCTTTTTGCTACTGGCTGTTAGCCTTTTTTGAAAATCATTACCTCTTTTTTGCCTGTCCACCAACTATTCGGGCGGCTTTTCCCGTTTGAACGGACGTGTTCTTTTATTTTTTACCTGCTAGCCGGTTGCTTCATCCAAAATCAGTTGCTGTTTCACCCAAACCGTTGTTGCGAGCGTCCGGGCGGCTGCTAATGAAAGTTTTTCTGACGCTGGCGTTTCTGGTCTGCGTTTTTCCGGCCGCCTTGCGCGCCCAACCGGAACAGGCCGCCCCGGTGGTGTACGCTGATGCTTCGGGCCGCTACCAACTCATCCATCCCCGTAGCTGGCAGCTGCGCAAACGGGTGGGCGGGGCCGATGCCACGTTCTCCGCCGGGCCAGCAGCCCCAGCTGC
>JAYSZD010000678.1:0-8873 GCA_043738185.1 Hymenobacter sp.
TATCAGACCGACAGCGTGCGCGTGGAGCTGGCCGGTGCCGTGGCCCCCCGCATGACGTGGCTAGTGATTTCGGAAGATGTCCTGAACCTCTCCGGTTACATCGGCATGCCCATTCACGGCATCTTGGGGTCAGAGCTTTTCCGCAGCTTCGTGGTGACCCTGCGCCCCGAGAGCGGGGATATTATTCTCCACAACCCGGAAACCTACCAGCCGCCGCGCGGCCGGAGCTGGTCCTCCATTCCGCTGACCATCGAGAAAAACAAGGCGTACATCACCGCACCGGTCCGGCTCACGGACTCGCTCACGCTGCCGCTTAAGCTAGTGCTGGACACCGGCGCCAGCCATGCCCTCTCCATCGAAACCGATTCGGACCCGCGCCTCGGCCTGCCCGCCCCGCGCCTGTCGGCGGACCTGGGCCGCGGACTCACGGGCCTCGTTGAAGGCTACCTGGGCCGGGTGCGCGCCCTGCAGCTGGGCCGCTTCACCATGCCCGCGGTCCTCACCTCCTACCCCAATGCCGCCGACGTGCACCGCCGCATTGAGGTACCGCGCAATGGCAACATCGGCTACGAGCTGCTCAAGCGCTTCTACCTCGTTATCGACTACCCGCACCAGCAGCTGGTGCTGCGGCCCAACACCAAATTCCGCCAGCCTTTCGAGCACGACATGTGCGGTATCGAGCTGCTGGCAGCCGGCCCGCAGTACCGGCGGTTCTTCGTGCTCCGCGTCATGGCCAATTCTCCGGCCGAGGCGGCCGGGCTGGCCGTCGACGATGAGCTGATAAGCATCAATTTCATGCCGGCCGATGCTTTCTCGCTTACCCAGCTCGACCGCATGCTGCACTCCGAAGACGGCCGGTCGCTGTTTATGGTGCTGCGGCGGCGCGATGGCAACCTGCACACCGCCTCGCTACGCCTGAAACGACAAATCTGAGGGCGCTGCCACCGCTCCGGCACGTACCTTTGGGGGCATCTTCCGCCTAACTATCCTCGCTCCATGACTGCTCGCCTTATCCTTCAACTTGCGGCCCTGCTCGGGGGCCTTGGCGTAGCCATCGGCGCGTTTGGCGCCCACGCCCTGCGCCCCATGCTGGAAAAAACCGGCCGTTTCGACACCTTCGAAACTGCGGTTCGCTACCAGTTTTACCACGTTCTGGCGCTTCTGGCTATTGGGGTGCTGTGGGCCCTGCGGCCCGAGCTGCGGGCGCTGGGCACCACGGGCTGGCTCTGGGTGGGCGGCATTCTTGTCTTCAGCGGCTCGCTCTACGCGCTGTGTTTCACGGGCATCACCAAGCTGGGAGCCGTGGCGCCCATCGGCGGACTGCTGCTACTGGGCGGCTGGCTTAGCCTGCTGCTGGCCGTGCGCAAGCTGTAGCAGCAGCCAGCAACATAAAAAAGGGCTATCCGCACTGCGAATAGCCCTTTTTTATGATTAAAACCGGGGAAGTATTACTTCACTTTGGCTTTAAATTTCGAGTCGGAAGTCTTTTCCTTCACTTTTTTGCTACCAGTAGTCATGCTGGTGGTACCGTCGGCAGTGCGGGCGTCTGAAGTCGGCAGGCTCGAAGGCTCCTTTACTTCGCCCACCAATGCAACGGCAGTGCTGCCAGCCGGCGAGTTCGACTCCACGGTGAGCACTTTGTTCTGCATGCCCAGTTTGCCGGCGGTGTTGAAGTGGGCGCTGATGCTACCGGTTTTGCCGGGCATCACCGGCGTTTTGGTCCACTCGGGGGTGGTGCAGCCGCAGCTCACGCCCATGTTGGAGATCATCAGGGGAGCGGGGCCGGTGTTTTTGAATTTGAAGGTGTGGTCGACCACGGCACCCTGTGCTACCGCGCCAAAGTCGAATTTCGACTCTTCGAAGGTGATAGCGGGACCGGCAACCGGGCCCACTGCTTTGGCGGCGGGCATAGCAGCCTGGGCTTGGGCGGTGTAAGCGGCGGCGGTCAGGCCCAGGACGAGGAGCAAGGTTTTCTTCATGAGACGGAAAAATGGGGATGAAAAGGGTTCGCTGAAAAAGCTGGAGTGAGCAAATTTACTGGTCTCGGGCCGTCAGGCAAATTTCCGACCAAACTAGGCCGGCCATCCCAAAAGCGCACCGAAGTTACGTCCTCAACCAATTCATTGCTCATATGATTCTGCGAAAGAACAGATTAGCGCAATTTTTATGGATGAGGCGTTTCCTCGGCCCGCCTGATAGGCTCACCTACTCTTCCTCGGGCGCATCGCTCAGCAGCTTGGGCTGGAAGTTGAGCAGGAACAGCCGCTCCGACGCCCGCGTGATGGCCGTGTAGAGCCAGCGGGCAAACTCGCCCGCCAGCGGCTCGTCGGGCTTCAGAAAGCCGTGGTCCACGAACACGGCCTGCCACTGGCCACCCTGAGCCTTGTGGCAGGTCAGGGCGTAGGCAAATTTGATTTGCAGCGCGTTCAGGTACGGGTCCTTGCGCATTTCCTTGTAGCGCTCGGCCTTTGTTTTGAGGTGGGCGTAATCCTCGCTCACGGCCAGGTACAGGGCGTTGTTGCGGTCCGACGGCAGGGCCGGGCTTTCGGTATGCAGCGTGTCGAGCAGCAGCTTGACTTCGATTTCGGGCTCGTCGGGATAGTCCACGAGGCGAACCTGGGCCTGGGCAAAGTGGAAGCCGTACATCTCCTCCCGCCGAACTATTTTACTGATTTGCAGAAAGTCGCCATTGGCCAGAAAGCCAATTTCGGAATCCTTGGGCAGCCAGAAATAGTTGTTGCGCACCACCATCAGGTAGTCGCCACCCTCAATTTCCTCCTCAGCATCAAACAAGGCCCGCCGAATCAGCTGGTTGTACTGGTTGGCGTTGCGGTTGGAGCGGCAAATAATGGTCGTGTTTTCGTGCCCGAAATTGCGATAGGCCCAGCGTAGGCCGTCTTCCAGCTTGTCGCCGCCCATCTTAAAAATGTCGCCAAAGCCCTTGGTGTGCAGCTGGATATTAGGCACTGCCTCGCGCAGCTCTTCGCGCAGCTCGGTGGCATTCACCAGAATCCCTGATTCCTGCGCCTGGCGCATCACCTGCCGCAGCTCCACGCTGCCCACGGTAGCGCGGAAGCGGTGAGCCAGCAGCTCCGGGTCGAGGGCTGGGCTCAGGAGCTGGCCCACCGGCGGCAGCTGCGCCGTATCGCCGATGAGCAGGAGCTTGTTGCTGGTTTTCTCGAACACAAACCCCATCAAATCATCGAGCAGGCCGCTCTCGCCAAAGGCTTTTTCGTCCGAAATCATCGAGGCTTCGTCCACGATGTAGAGCGTTTGCTCGGTGCGGTTGGGCTGGCGCTGGAAGTTGAGCCGCTCGCTGGGCGCGCCGGAGGTTTGGCGGTAGATTTTTTTGTGAATGGTGCTGGCGGGCACGCCTGCGTAGCCGGCCATCACCTTGGCGGCGCGGCCGGTGGGCGCCATCAACGTGTATTTGCGCTGGAACTTGTGCAGCCACTGCACCAAGGCGCTGATGACCGTGGTTTTGCCGGTGCCCGCATAGCCGCGCAGCACGAACACCTTGCGGCCCGGCAGGTCGTCGCGCAAAAACGCGTCGAGCTGCGTGAACAGCTGCGCCTGGTCGTCGGTGGGCTCGTAAGGAAAGTAGTCGCGAACGGAGGGCGTGCGGAGTTTGAGCATAAGTGGTGTACATCCGGCCCTGAGTTTGGGCTTGGTATTAGCTATTACTTACTGAGGTTCTATCACGGCCATCGTCGCCGAGGCTTTGGCGATAAGCAAACCGTCGCACCACACCTCGGCTTCGCAGAACTGCAGGCGGCGGCCGGCTTTCAACACCCAGCCGATGGCTTTTAATTTCTGCCCCACGCCGGGATGCAGGTAAGATATTTTTAAGTCGGATGTCACCAGGCCGAAGTGGTCGGGGATGAGGGTGACGCCGGCAAAACCGGCCACCAAATCGGCCAGCGTGGCAATGAGGCCGCCGTGGGCAAAGCCGCGCTGCTGCTGGTGCTGCTGCTCAAGCAGCAATTCCGCCTCGACCCGGCCGGGCGTTATCACCGTCAAATCGGCGCCGATGAGGTGCATGAAACGCTGGCCGGTCAGCTTGCGGCGGATGCGGGTTTCGAGCGCGGCCGCGGATTCGACTGGAGCAACTTTTTCTGGATTAGTAGACACTGAAAACGTTTATGTTTGCTAAGCAACAGGGGCTGAGCCAACCATTCGGCCGACTCTGACCCCGTTCTTTGGGTTTATTTGCTTCGGAAAACTGCTTAGTGGCCATTGGAATAGCTTCGCGGCCATTTCAACGGGCATCGGCAACCCGATGCTCAAAGGTACTGGTGCCGCCGCGGGCGCCGGTTTTTCCTCCTTCACCTTAGCTATTTAAAACCGATGGACCACTTGCCAACGATGCAGTATTTGGTGGCGGGCGCGCTGGGCCTCGGGCTGGCAGCGTCCAGCGGGTTTCGGGTGTTTGTGCCCCTGCTGGCGGCCAGCCTGGCCTACCATTTTGGCTACATGACGCCGGCGGCCGGGTTTGCGTGGCTGGGGAGCTGGCCGGCCCTCATTACCCTGGCCACGGCCACGGTGGTGGAAATAGCGGGCTACTACCTGCCGATGGTCGACCACCTGCTCGATACCCTCACCACGCCGGCCTCCTTCATTGCCGGCACCATTCTCATGACCTCCGCCCTGCCCCACCTCGACCCCACCCTGCGCTGGACGCTGGGCGTGCTGGTGGGCGGCGGCACGGCGGGCATCATCCAAACCGGAACGGCGCTGCTGCGGGGCGCGTCGACCGTGGCCACCGGGGGCCTGGGCAACCCCGTGCTGGCTACCGTGGAAAACGCGCTGGCCGTGGGCGGGGTCACGTTTACGTTGCTGCTGCCGCTGGTGGCGGCGGGCGTTGTGGTGGTGCTGCTGGTGTTTGTAGTGAGTCGACTGGGCCGTTGGCGGGCCCGGCAGAGCCTGCGGATTTAACTGGTTTTTCAGCTTAGGTTAATTCTTTCTTTTTGTAGTCAAGTAAAACAACGCCGACAGCCGGCCGTTAGTCGTACACTGCGGGACGCCAAACCCCAAATTCATTATGGGCGCCCGCTCCCATTATGTCAACTTCGAATACTATTTCCCCCGATGCCCTGCTTCAGGCCTATTCCGGCCTGGTGCGGGTGCGGGTGGGCGGACTACTCTTGCGCGACGGCGCGGTACTGCTGGCGGCCCACCGCGGGCTTTTAGCCAACGGGCAGCCTTTTTGGTCGCCACCGGGCGGCGGCTGGCAGTTTGGCGAGAGCATTCGCGCGGCGCTGGCGCGCGAGTTTCAGGAAGAAACGGGTTTGGACGTAACGCCAGGCCGTTTTTTGCACCTCCATGAATTTGCCAACGATAAATTGCAGGCCCTGGAGCTGTTCTTTGAAGTAACCAATCAGGCGCACGCCCGGCCCGAACTGGGGCACGACCCCGAACACGCGCCGGACCAGCAGCTGCTAACGGAGCTGGCCTGGTTCACGCCGCGCCAGCTCATGCAACTGCCCCCGGCTCAGGTGCATCCGGTGCTGCGCATGGTGCTCAGCACCGACGATTTATTCGTGCCGCAAACCCGCTTTGTCTAGCCCGGCCGCACGGAACAAGTAGCCGATTTGCGGTTCCTGCCCTTGTCCTATTTCGTTCTTCCTGAAGCGCGGCCTTATCTTTAGGCCCGGCCATTGCGCCCGTTCAGATTCGATTTGTGCCTGTTTCCGCTGCTTCTTCTGCTTCCCCGGCTGCGCCGTCTTCTCTCCTGCGCTTGCACGACGAGACGTTTGACCCCGCCAACCCCGCCGCTTACAACTTGTACCTGCTGGCCGACCCCGCGCGCCTCTACCTGGCAGTAGCCGATGTGGAGCGCGGCAAGTTCGTGGCCCTGGAAGACTACGCGCTAACCACTGGCGGGGTGCCGGCCCTGGCCGCGCAGCACGACTTCCTGGGCCAGCGCGGCTGGAACGCGGTGCGGCTGGCCGTCACGGGCCGGGCCTTCACCCTGCTGCCCGCTTCCCTGTTCCGGCCCGGCGACGAGGCCGCAGCCCTACGCCTGCACCACACTCTCACGCCCGCCGAAACCGTGCGCCACACCACCCACCCCGGCCAGGAGTTTGTGAACGTGTTTGCCGCCGATACGGCGCTGGCCGACTGGCTGGCCGCCACCCACGGCGCCACCGGCCGCATGCTGCACCACACCAGCGCACTGCTGGCGGGCGTGGTGCACCAGCGCGGGGCCGCGGCCCCGCGCCGCCTCTACCTCAACCCCGGCCAGCAGGAGCTGACGCTGGTCGTAATGGGCCAGAGCCTGGAGTATTGCAACGTTTTTGCCTGCACCACCGCCGAAGACGTGGTGTACTACACCATCCTCGTGATGCAGGAGCTTGGCCTCGACCCCGACCAGGATGAAGTAACCGTTTGGGGTGAGCTGATGCCCGATTCGGCGATATTCAGCTTGCTGCGCACCTACCTGCGCAACGTCCGGTTTGGCTCCCGGCCCGGCAACGTGCAGTATAGCTACCGCCTCAACGACGTGTTTGAGTACCGGTATTTTGATTTGTTCAGCCTGCACTTCGCCTAATGGAATTATGAGTTATGAATTGGGTCAACTCCCTGACATAACTCACAACTCATAACTTATACCCACCCATGCGCCGCATTGCCCTTTTTCCCGGTTCATTCGACCCTTTTACCAACGGCCATCTCGACGTGGTCCGGCGCGGGGTCGGATTGTTCGACGAGGTTATCGTGGCCATTGGCACCAACAGCAGCAAGCAGCGCTACCTGCCCATCGAGCAAATGCTGGCGCTTATTGAAGAGGTTTTTGAGGACGAGCCGCGGGTTTCGGTGCGCACCTTCAAAGGGCTCACGGCGGAATTTGCCCGCGAAGCCGGCGCCCAATACCTGCTGCGGGGCCTACGCAACAGCCCGGATTTCGAGTACGAAAAGCCCATTGCCTACGGCAATCAGCACGTGAACCCGGACCTGGAAACCGTATTTCTGCTAACCTCGCCCACGCTTGGAGCCATTAGCAGCACCATCATTCGGGACATTCACCGCTTTGGCGGCAACGTAGATGCTTTTCTACCTTTTCTGCTGCCGCCGCTGGCCAAGTAGTACCCCCACAGGCTAGAAACCCGACAGCTCCTGCTTTGGTCGCTTTACTGTTGAATGCTTTGCTTGCCCGTGGTAACCACAACGCGGATGCCCATCATACGGGTCGGGGCCCGTTGCTCGAAAACCGGCATCACCAGGTACTGCTCCCCGCTGAGCTGCAGGTTGGCGCTGCGCATCAGCTGCTGCTCGTCGGTGCCCAATAGAAGAAGGTTGTTTACCTGGCCCGTTTTGTAGTCGTAGGAAACCACCAACGCGAGGCCCTGATAGCGGAAAAGCGCCGTAGAGTCCACCCTTTCGGTCCTTGCCAAGGGCAATAGCACCGGGTCCGTGAACCCATTTGGCACGGGTATTTGGGGGCCCAGGCGGTGGTTCAGCTCCTTAATGGATAGATTCAGCAAGCCGGGAACATCAAGCACGGGCTTCTGTGCAGCGGATTCGGGCGCAGTGCTTACGGATTGGGTGTACGCGGGCTCGTGGGCGCCAGAACAAGCTCCCATTGTGCCACCCAACGCAAGTACAAGCAACAGCCCCGGCTTCATAACCAATGCAGTAGTAAATAATAAAACCTTGGTAACAAGCAGACTTATGACGCACAAGTGGCAGACTTGTGACGCACAAGTCTGCCACTTGTATCAACGTGCGCTCTGCTGCCGCTTGCTTATTTACCGGTAGCTGGCACCGTGTTGGCAGGCTTGCCAGCCATGTTGTTGAGGTAGTGCCGCACAACCAGCGCGATGGAGGCGTAGGAATCCTCCAGTTTGGAAAGCGCCTCCTGGGGCGACATCCAGCGCACCTCTTCGATGTATTCCTCCGTCTGGGGCTTCATCAGGCTGTCATCCAGCGACTTCATCAGGTACCAATCGGTCTTTTTCAACATTTTGTTGCCCTTGTAGGCGTAGCTGTGCCAGGTGCTGGGCAGCTTTTCGCCGAGTTCCAGCTTGATGTTGGTTTCCTCCTCCACTTCGCGCAGGGCCCCAACGGCCGTGTCTTCGTCGCTTTTGAGCTTGCCCTTGGGCAGGTCCCACTTGCCGAGGCGGTAAATCATGAGCACCTGGTCGTCTTTCACCACCAATCCGCCGCCAGCCTTGGCAATCTTGAACTGGTCTTTGAAATGCAAAATGACGTGCTTTTTCTTCTTAACCAGCATGGTGAGGGACTTCAGCTTTTTGAGCTTTTTCACCTCCATCAGCCGCAGCAAACGGTCGATGAATAGCGGGCCAGCGTCGCGCACCAGCACGTCGCCCACCAGGTCTTTCGACGTAAAATCGTCGTCGGGGTTAAGCACCAGGTCGAACTTGTGCTTGTACACCTTTTCGCTGAGTTTTTTGATGACCAGCGGAATGTCGTTGATGAAAATATTCATCGGAAATAGCAAATTGTAAAAGGTGATGACGGGCAGGGAGTAGCGCCGGAGTCAGAAATTTAATAGGCAAACGGACTTCGGGCAGCGGCCGCAAGATACGGGGCGGCACCGATTTGCCAGCCGGCCGCATCTTTGCGGCATGACACGTATTGGCTTGCTTTCCGACACCCACGGCTACCTCGATGAGCGAATCGCGCACCATTTGCGCGATTGCGACGAAATATGGCACGCCGGAGACTTTGGCGATGCCCAGGTGGTGGCCGACTTGCAGGCCTTGGCACCACGCTTCCGGGGCGTGTACGGCAATATCGACGGGACGGACGTGCGCCGGACCCAACCATTAGTCCAGGACTTCGAAGTAGAGGGTCTGCGCGTGCTCATAACGCACATCGGCGGCTACCCAGGACACTACGCGCCGGCCGCG
>JAYSZD010000679.1:0-1401 GCA_043738185.1 Hymenobacter sp.
GGGCCCCGGCGGCCCGCACGCGCCCTACCGCCAGAGCGAGCGCAAGCCCATGTACAAGCAGTACGCCGACCAGCTCATTGCCAGCGGCCACGCCTACTACGCCTTCGACACGCCCGAGGAGCTGGACGCCATGCGCGCCCGCCTGCAGGCCGCCAAGGTGCCCAACCCGCAGTACAACAGCATCACTCGTGCCCAGATGCGCAACTCCCTCACCCTGCCCGAGGACGAGGTGAAGCAGCTGCTCGAAAACGACACGCCTTACGTCATTCGCCTCAAGGTGCCGCGCAAGGAGGAAGTGCGCTTCCAGGACCTGATTCGGGGCTGGGTGGTGGTGCATTCGAGCGCCATCGACGATAAGGTGCTGATGAAGTCGGATGGCATGCCTACCTACCACCTGGCCAACATCGTGGACGACCATTTGATGGAAATCTCGCACGTCATTCGGGGCGAGGAATGGCTGCCCTCGGCGCCGCTGCACGTGCTGCTCTACCGCTATTTGGGCTGGGAAAGCACCATGCCGCAGTTTGCCCACCTGCCGCTGCTGCTCAAGCCCGACGGTACCGGCAAGCTTAGCAAGCGCGACGGCGACAAGCTTGGCTTCCCGGTGTTTCCGCTGGAATGGCACGGCACCGACGCCGAAACCGGCGCGCCCACCGTGAGCCGCGGCTACCGCGAAGACGGCTACCTGCCCGAGGCCTTCATCAACTTCCTGGCCTTCCTGGGCTGGAACCCGGGCTCGCAGCAGGAGATTTTTTCGATGGACGAGCTGATTGCCGCCTTCAGCATTGAGCGGGTGAGCAAGTCGCCGGCCCGCTTCGACCAGAACAAGGTGAAGTGGTACAACGAGCACTACCTGCGCGCCAAATCCAACGCCGAGCTGGCGCCCTATCTGCTCACCGCATTGGCGGCGCACGGCATTACCTGTTCGCAGGAAAAGGCCGAGCAGATTGTGGGCGTGATGAAGGAGCGGGTGAGCTTCCCCAACGACTTCTGGCAGGAGGCCAAGTACTTCTTCCGGGCGCCGGACAGCTACGACGAGCAGGTCATCAGCAAGAAGTGGAACCCGCAGGTAGCGGCCGCGCTGGTAGCGTACGCCGACGCGCTGCCCGGCGCCGCCGAGCCCACGGCCGACGCCCTGAAAGGGCTTTTCAACCAAACCATGGAGGCGCAGGGCCTGAAACCCGGCCAGGTGCTGCAAGCCTTGCGCGTGGCCGTGACCGGCGCCGGTGCCGGGCCGGATTTGTTTGAGACACTCGTGATTTTGGGCGTTGCGGAAGTAGCCACGCGCTTGCGCACGGCGGTTGCTGCGCTCACCGTGAGCTAATCACAACGGCCGTATTTGGTAGATAAACACGAAGCAAATCAGCCCAAAAAGCAAACGGACGGGCCGCATTACGCGGC
>JAYSZD010000680.1:0-3411 GCA_043738185.1 Hymenobacter sp.
CTACCGGCACGCCCACCACAAGCCGTACGTTTGACGCGGGCGACGGGGTGGAATTCACGGCCAACGCCACTACCGGCACCATCACTTACGTCAACCCCAACAAGTTCGTGGGGGTGAAAAGCGTAGGCTATAATTTTAAGAATACGTCCGTGGCGGCCACGTCCAATACGGGTGTGCTGACCGTTACACTAACCAACGAGGCACCCGTAGCCGTAGCTAACAACGGCGGCAGTACTGCCCTCACGGTACCGGTGAACAATATCAACGTGCTGGGCAACGACACCGATGCGAACGGGAATGGCACCATCGACCCCACCACGATAGTGCTGACCAATCCGATAAGGGGCACCTTCACCGCCAACCCGGACGGCACCATCAACTTCACCCCCACGGCTACGGGCGCGGCCAGCGTCACCTACACCGTAAAAGACGATGCCGGCGCGGAATCGAATGCGGTAACGCTCAGCCTGACGGTAACAGCCGCGCCAACAGCAGCCAACAATGCCGCTTCGGCCGTTTACCTGGCAACGCCCGCCAATATCGATGTGCTGGGCAACGACAACCCCGGCACGGGCACCCGGGATGTAACATCAGTATTCCTGAGCGCGGCCACGGGCACCCCCACCACGAGCCGCACGTTTGATGCCGGCAATGGCGTGGTGTTCACGGCCAACGCCACTACGGGCACCATCACCTATGTCAACCCCAACAAATTCGCGGGGGTAAAAACCGTGGGTTACAATTTCAAGAATACGCCATTCACCGCCACCTCCAACACGGCCGTGCTTACCCTGAACCTCACCAACACGGCTCCTGTAGCCGTAGCCAACAACGGGTTTAGTGTTTTCAATAACGAGGTTCTGAATAACATCGACGTATTGGGCAACGACACCGACGCCAACGGCAACGGTACCATCGACCCCACTACTGTGACGCTGACAGGTACCCAAACGGGCGGCGTATTCACAGTGAACCCCGACGGCACCATTAATTACGCTCCGACGTTAGGCTTTTCGGGCACTGCCAGCGTACGATACACGGTGAAGGATGAAACCGGGGCCACTTCCGGCCAGGCCCTGCTGAGCATTGCGGTAACCGCCGTGGCTGATGTGGCAACCACCATTACCCCTTCGGCCAGCCCGGTGAACGCCGGGGCCGGCCTGGTGTTCACGGTCACGTACCGCAACCTGGGGCCCAGCCCGGCTACCGGCTTTGGCCGGACTCTCTCGCTGACTCCGGGCCTGGTGGCAACTAACGTAGTGGTGCGTACTGCCGCCAATGCCGTTATCGCAAACGCCTACAATAGTGGAAGCGGCACCATTACTCTGCCCGCCATTGCCACGCTGGCCAGTGGGGCAACTACGGCCGACGTGACCATTACCATCGGCGCCGTGCCCGGCAGCGTGGCCAGCCTGCGGGTTATGTCGGGCATCAGCACCAGCACCAGCCAAAACTCGGCCACCAGCAATGATGCCGACGACCAAACCGTGCTGGTGACTCCGATTGCCGACGTTACCACCACGCTCACTGGCTCCACCACCGTGGCCACCAGCCAGCCCACGGGTCCTTACACCGTTACCTTCCAGAATAATGGCCCTAGCACGGCGGCGGGCGTGACGCGCACCGTGGCCCTGCCCGCGGGCGCCACCGCCGTAGTAGCTCCCGGCAGCACGAGCATCTCGGGCACTACCATCACCTACGCACCCGCCGGCGGCACCCTGGCCAGCGGCCAGAGCGACGTGTTTACGTTCAGCTTCACGGCTTCGGCTACTCCCGCTACCGGCGTGGCGCTCACCAGCAGCATCGCCACCACCACCGACCAGGGCACGGCCGGCGCCCCCGACCAAGCCACCCTGACCCTGAACGCCGTGCAGGCCCTGACGGGCTACGTATTTGAGGACCCCAACTACGGCGGCGGCAGCGGCCGGCCCTTCTCCGCCAGCGGCACCAGTGCCCGGCCCGGCGCCACGGTAGAGCTTTATGATAACAGCGGCGCTTTCATAACCTCAACTACCACCGACGCCAACGGGCTTTATTTGCTGCCCGCTGCGGCAGGCACCTTCACGGTGCGCGTGGTGAATGCCACCGTCACCTCTTCGCGCTCCGGCGCCACGGCGGCCCTGCGGCCCGTGCAAACATATAATGGCACTACCACCCGCGTGGGCGGCGAAATTCCGGCCCGTGCCGATGCCGGCGCCGGCGCTACTACCCTCGCGGCCCTTACCACGGGTACTACCACGGCCCAAAGCATTCGCAGCGTGACGAAAGACGCGGCCAGCGCGACGGGACCGGACTTCGGCTTCAACTTTTCGACCATCGTGAACACCAACGATGCCGGCCAGGGCTCTTTGCGGCAGTTCCTGCTGAACAGCAACGCACTGGCTAATGCCGGCCTCGACCAGGTGGCTTCGTCTAATGGCGGCCCCGACCCTGCGGCCGGTACGGAAACCAGCATTTTCATGATTTCGGACGGACAGGCGCACGCCGGCCTGCTAGCCGGCCTGCCCAACCTGCTCACGGGCACGGCTGGGGCGGCCCGCGCGGTTATTGCCCCCGTCAGCCTGCTCACCAGCACCGGACCCAATACGACCATCGACGGCACGAGCCAGACGCTCAACGTGGGCAACACCAACACCGGCACCATTGGTACCAGCGAGCAAGTGGGCATCGACAACCTACTACTGACGGCGCCCAACGGCCCGGAGGTGGAGATTGCGGGCACCGGCATCGCCGCCGTGCTAAATGTATCGGCCAGCGCCACCACGCTGCGCCAGCTTGCCATTCGGGGCGGTAGCAACGAAACCGTCAACTTCGTAGCCGGGGCCACTGGCTTTTTGGTTGATGAGATGGTGGTAGGCACCAGTGCCATCAACTACGACTGGGCCGGCAACAATACGGTGAGCGGCAACGTTGGCGTTCGGGTGTCGGGCGCTGGCGCGGCGGGCACCATTCAGGGCAGCACTATATCGTTTACGGGCAGTTCGGGCATTAACGTCAACAACGGTCTGGGCACCACCGCCCTGGTGACCGTTCGGGATTCGGAATTTAACCAGAATGGCTACAACAACTCGGGCGGCGACGCTATTTCGCTCGGTGATGGCGGCGGGTGCGGCCCTTTGCTTATTGAGGGCAACCTCTTTACGCGGCCCAACTCCAGCGCCGTACAGTTCGAGATTGGACAAACCAATGCTTCCATCGTGCGCAACAACACCATTATATCGGCCGGTAAGGGCGGGGCAGGCAATGTTATTAGCCAGCTCGAGGGCTCGGCCATCTGCTACCTCCAGCGCAATGGCAGCCGCCGCGGCAGCCAGAATGACCTCATCACCAAAAACGTGATTGTGGACACCCAGGCCAGCGGCATCGTGGTGGGCTACGGCCAGCAGAACGTCACCATCAGCCAGAACTCTA